>JBOHQB010000450.1:0-14426 GCA_050731995.1 Candidatus Rokuibacteriota bacterium | reverse complement strand
GCCGCGCTCGCCGCCGCGTTCCCCGTGATCGGCGAGTACCCGCTGCCCGACGGCTCGCTCGCGACCGTGCGCGCCCGGCGGGTGCCGCCGGTCGAGGACCTGACCCCGTCGGCGCTGGAGCGGCTCGTCACCGACGCGCTCGAGGCGCGTCTCGGCGAAGTCGCGCGCGACGTGCGGGGGCTCGCGATCCGCGCGGAAGGCGGCGAGGGGATCCGCCGTGGTCGCGTCGCGCGCGTGGTGCTCGCGGCCGAGGCGGCCACGCTCGCCGAGTTCAAGCGCGCCGGCGCGGCGCAGCTCCGGGTGCGAGGTCTGCGCATCGTGATCGAGGAGCTGTGGGTGAATCCGCTCGCGGCGCGCGCCGGGCGGCTCGAGATCCTCGACGCGCGGCGGGTCGGAATCGAGCGCGCGACGATCGCTGCCACCGATCTCGACGCCTTCCTCCGCGACCTGAAGGGCTTCCGGGGCGCGTCCGTCCGGCTCGAGGACGGCGCCTTGCGAGTCGCGTTCCGGCAGTGGGGACCGGACGTGAGCCTGCGCGCGCGCGTCGTGCAGGCGCCGGACCGCCCCGTCGCGCTCGCCGCCGATCGCGTGCGGGTCGGCGGCGTGCTGGTCCCGGGGGCGGTGGTCAACTGGATCGTTCGGAACTACGATCCTATGCCGGCGCTGCTCGCCCGCCTGCCGGTGACGCTCGCGGCGGGACGCGTCGAGGTGACGCCGGCGGCCGTGACAATCACGGGAAGGGAGTGAGCGATGCGGGAATCCACCGCGGCCAGGCGCGCGCGCGCGCGCAAGCTCGTCACCGCGCTCAAGCGCGCGTACCCGGACGCCCGGATCGCGCTCGACTTCACGACGCCGCTGGAGCTCCTGGTGGCGACCATCCTCGCCGCCCAGTGCACCGATGAGCGCGTGAACATGACGACCCCTGCACTGTTCCGCACGTACCTCGCCGCCGCCGACTGGGCGCGCGCCCGGCCGGCCACGCTCGAGACCGAGATCCGCTCGTGCGGCTTCTATCGCGCGAAGACGCGGTCCATCATCGGCATGGCCCGGGCGCTCGTCGAGCGGCACGGGGGCGAGGTGCCGCGCGACCGCGACGCGCTCACGGCGCTTCCCGGCGTCGGGCTGAAGACGGCCAACGTGGTGCTGGGCAACGCCTTCGGGGAGCAGGCGATCGCCGTGGACACCCACGTGTTCCGCGTCTCGCAGCGCCTGGGCCTCGCGCGGTCGAACGACCCCGACGAGATCCACGACCAGCTCGTCGCGGTCCTGCCCTCGCGCGAGTGGACGCTCGCGACCCATCTCCTCACGACGCACGGCCGGCGCGTCTGCGCCGCCCGCAAGCCGCTGTGCCCGGTCTGCCCCGTCAGGCGGCTCTGCCCGTGGCCCGACAAGACGCGCGGCTGACGGCCGCGGACCTGGTCGGCCAGCAGCAGACGCTCTATGCGTCGCGCAACCCGACGCGGCGGTGGCTCCACGCCGAGCGGCGCGCGTGGATCGAGGCGGCGCTCGCGCGCGCGGCCGTGGCCGGCGGCGCCGCCCTCGAGGTCGGCCCCGGCTCCGGGGTCTACGTCCCGCTCCTGGCTCGCCTCTTCGCGCGCGTCACGGTGAGCGACGTCGAGGCGGCCTACCTCGACGCGGCGCGGGCGGCGGCGCCGCCGGGCGCCTCCGTCGCGTTCGTCACCGACGACATCACGCGCTCGCGCCTGCCCGAAGCCGGCTTCGACGTCGTGCTGTGCACCGAGGTGATCGAGCACGTCACCGACTCGCCGGCCGCGCTGGCGGGCCTCCGGCGCGTGCTCAAACCGGGTGGACGTCTCGTCCTCTCGACGCCGCAGCGCTGGAGCACCCTCGAGGTGTGCGCGCGGATCGCGTTCCTGCCGGGCGTGATCCGGCTCGTCCGCCGCGTGTATCGCGAGCCCGTTCTCGAGACCGGGCACATCAATCTCCTGACCGCGGGCGAGGCCCGACGGCAGGTCGAGGCCGCGGGCTTCGCGGTCGAGGAGCGCGCCAAGACGGGGTTCTATCTCCCCGTCCTCGCCGAGGCCGGCGGGGAACCCGCGCGGCGCGTCGAGGCGTGGCTGGCCCGGCGCCTTCACCCGGGCCCGCTCGACTTCCTTCTGTGGACCCAGTGCTACGTGGCCCGGGCTGTTTGACACGGGCCGTCTCTTGCTTTACTGTATGACGTTGCGAATTTTGCTATCCGGGACGGCCACTTAAGAGACGTCGAGGGGACCGAATGAGCGTGATCGAACGGAAATGGTATCTGGTCGACGCGGACGGCGTGGTGCTGGGGCGCCTCGCCAGCCGGGTCGCCACGATCCTCAGGGGCAAGCACAAGCCGACCTTCACGCCGCACCTGGACACGGGTGACCACGTCGTCGTCGTCAACGCCGACAAGGTTCACCTCACCGGACGCAAGCGGACCGACAAGCTGTACCGCTGGCACACGGGTTACATCGGCGGTCTGCGCGAGGTGACCGCGGAGACGATGCTCAAGACGCATCCCGAGCGCGTCGTCGAGTGGGCGGTGCAGGGGATGCTGCCGAAGAACCGCCTCGGCAAGGCGATGGCCAAGAAGCTCAAGGTCTACCGCGGCGCCGAGCACCCGCACGCCGCGCAGCAGCCCGGGCCGTTGCCCGAGGCGCTGGCGCCGCGCGTGCGGAAGGCCGGAGGCCGGTGATGGTGGTCGTCGACCGGTTCTACGGCACCGGCCGGCGCAAGACGTCGGTCGCGCGGGTGTGGGTGAAGCCGGGCGCGGGCCGGATCGTCGTGAACCACCGCGCCTTCGAGGACTACTTCCCGCGCGAGACACTGCGGATGATCATCGCGCAGCCGCTCGCGGTGACGGACACGGTCGGGCAGTTCGACATCCTCGTCACCGTCAAGGGCGGGGGACCCAGCGGGCAGGCCGGCGCGGTCCGTCACGGGATCGCGCGCGCCCTCGCGCGCTCCGACGAAAAGCTCCGGCTGCCCCTCAAGAAGGCGGGGCTCCTGACCCGCGACCCGCGCATGCGCGAGCGGAAGAAGTACGGACAGCCCGGCGCGCGCCAGAAGTTCCAATACTCCAAGCGCTGAGCGGGTGGGCAGCGTGAACCACATCCGCGTCGCAGTCGCCGGCGCCAGCGGTTACATGGGCGCCGAGCTGCTGCGGCTTCTGCTGCAGCACCCGCGGGTCACGCTCGCCGGTGTGACCTCGGAACGCCTCGCGGGCGAGCCGCTCGGCGACGTCTATCCGCACCTGCGCGGGGTCACCGAGCTGGCGTTCCACGAGCTCGACCCCGAGTGGCTCGCGTCCGTTGCCGACGTGGTCTTCCTCGCGCTGCCGCACATGGAGTCGCAGCGGGCGGTGCCCGCGCTCCGCGCGCGCGGGCGCAAGGTCATCGATCTCTCCGCCGACTATCGCCTGCGCGACGCGGGCGACTACGTGACCTGGTACAACGCGCCGCACGTCGATCCCGCCGGGCTCGCCGAGGCGGTCTACGGGCTGCCCGAGCTGCACCGCAAGGCGATCGCCGGCGCGTCGCTCGTCGCGTCGCCGGGCTGCTACCCGGTCGGCGCGATCCTCGCCGTGGCGCCTCTCATCAAGGGCGGTCTCGCGCGGACGAGCGGGATCGTCGTCGACGGCAAGTCCGGGGTGACGGGCGCCGGCGCGCAGGGGCGGAAGGTCGATCCGATGTACCTGTACACGGAGGCGAACGAGAACGTGCAGGCCTACGCGCTCGCCTCGCACCGCCACACGGCGGAGATGGAGCAGGAGCTCTCCGGTCTCGCGGGCGCCCTGGTGCGCGTCGCGTTCACGCCGCACCTGGTCCCGCTCAACCGCGGGCTGTTCACGACCGCCTCCGTCGAGCTGGCCGCGCCGCTGACCACGGCCGACCTCGTGCGCGTCTACCGGGAGTTCTACGCGGACGAGCCGTTCGTGCGTGTGCTCGGCGACGGCGCGCGCCCGACGACGCGGCACGTCGTCGGCTCCAACTATTGCGACGTGACCCTCGTCGCGGACCCGCGGACCGGGCGGGCGACGTGCGTGTCGGCGATCGACAACCTCGGGAAGGGCGGCTCGGCCAACGGCGTGCAGTGCCTCAATATCCTCTTCGGCTGGGGCGAGCGCACGGGGCTCGAGGCCGCGCCGGTGTACCCCTAGGATGGCCGAGGTCGACTGGCTCGAGGGCGGCATCACCGCCGTGCCCGGAATCCTGGCGGGGGGTGTGGCGGCGGGGATCAAGCCGAGCGGCAAGAAGGACTTGGCGCTGATCCACTCGCCGACGCCGGCGCGCGCCGCCGCCGTCTTCACCTCGAACCAGGTGAAGGGCGCGCCCGTCCTCGTCTCGATGGAGCACATCCGCTCCGGGCAGGTCCAGGCGATCCTCGCGTCGAGCGGCTGCGCCAACGTGTGCACCGGTGAGCGCGGGGTCAAGGACGCGCGCGAGATGACGAAGCTCGTCGGCGACCTGCTGAGGATCCCGGCGACGCACGTGCTGATCGCGGCCACGGGCGTCATCGGCGTACCGCTGCCGATGGACAAGGTGCGCGCGGCCGTCCCGAAGCTCGTCAAGTCGCTGTCGCCGCAGGGCGGGCGCGCCGCAGCCGAGGCGATCCTGACGACCGACACCCGGCCGAAGGAGGCGGCGGCGCGGCTCGAGGTCGGCGGGCGATCCGTCACGATCGGCGGGATCGCCAAGGGTGTCGCGATGCTCGAGCCGCATCTGGCGACGATGTTCTGCTTCGTCGCCACCGACGCGGCGGTCGCGCGGGGCGCGCTCAACACGCTCGTGCGGCGCGCGGTCGAGCGCTCGTTCAACCGGGTCACGGTGGACGGCGACCAGTCCACGAGCGACACGGTCGCCGTGCTGGCCAACGGACTCGCCGAGAATGCGCCGCTCGAGGCCGGCAGCCGCGGGCTGCGCCAGCTCGCGACGGGGCTGGAGGCGGTCATGGGCCGGCTGGCGCGCCTGCTCGTGAGCGACGGCGAGGGGGCGACCAAGCTCGTCACGGTGAGCGTGCGCGGCGCGGCCAGCCGGCGCGACGCGCTGCTCGCCGCGCGGAGCGTTGCGAACTCGCCGCTCGTCAAGACCGCGATCAACGGCGGCGACCCGAACTGGGGCCGCGTCATGATGGCGCTCGGCAAGTCGGCGGCTCGTGTCGAGCAGGAGAAGGTGGCGATCGACATCCAGGACGCGCGCGGCTCGGAGAAGCTCGTCGAGCGCGGGATGCTGCGCGACGGCGCGCGCCTCGACCGCGTGCGCGAGATCATGAGCCGCCCGGAGTACGAGATCGCGATCGACCTGGGGCTCGGCCGCGGCGAGGACCGCGTCTGGACCTGCGATCTCAGCGAGGAGTACGTGCGTCTCAACGGCAAGTACACGACGTAGTCTCACCATCACGCACGCCGCGCATCCAACGGTCGGGGCGAGCGCCCCGAAGCGCGGCGGAGGAGGAACCGGAGGATATGGCCGCGCTGACCATGAAGGAGCTGCTCGAGGCCGGAGTCCACTTCGGCCACCAGACGAAGCGCTGGAACCCGAAGATGCAGAAGTACATCTTTGGTGAGCGGAACGGCATCTACATCATCGATCTCCAGAAGACCCTCAAGAAGTTCCGCGAGGCGTACGCGTTCGTGCGCGACCTCGCGGCGGGCGGCGGCACGCTGCTCTTCATCGGGACCAAGAAGCAGGCGCAAGACACGGTCTTCGAGGAGGCGACGCGCTGCGGGATGTACTACGTCAACCAGCGGTGGCTCGGCGGGACGCTCACGAACTTCGCGACGATCCGCAAGTCGATCGCGCGACTGAAGAAGCTCGAGGAGATGAAGGAGACGGGCGAATTCGAGCGCGTGCCCAAGAAGGAAGCGCTCGAGCTCGACCGGGAGCGCGAGAAGCTCCAGAAGGCGCTCGTCGGCATCAAGATGATGGAGTCGCTGCCCTCGGCGGTCTTCGTCATCGACCCCCGCAAGGAGCGGATTGCCGTCGCCGAGGCGCAGCGCCTGGGGATCGCGATCGTCGCGATCGTCGACACCAACTGCGACCCGACCGGGATCGACTACCCCATTCCCGGCAACGACGATGCGATCCGCGCCGTGCGCCTGATCACCGCGCGCGTCGCGGACGCGGTCAACGAGGGACGCGGGACGCTCTCGAAAGACGAGGCGACGGAGGCGGCGGTCGAGCCCGGCGAGCCCGACCAGGCCGTCGCGATGGCCTCGACCGAGACGCAGGCCTAGCCCGATGGTCTCGGACGCGGAGCGGGTCAAAGAGCTGCGGGAGCGTACCGGCGCCGGCGTGATGGACTGCCGGGCCGCGCTGCAGGCGACGCAGAACGACCTCCCGGCGGCTATCGAGTACCTCCGGAAGAAGGGGCTGGCGGACGCGCAGAAGCGCGCCTCACGAGACGCGAAGGAGGGCGTGGTGCATTCGTACATCCACTCGGGCGCGAAGCTGGGCGTCCTCGTCGAGGTCAACTGCGAAACTGACTTCGTCGCCAAGACGCCGCAATTCCAGGACCTGGTGCGTGACCTCGCGATGCAGGTGGCGGCGGCGAATCCGACCTACGTCGCGCGTGAGCACGTGCCCGCCGAGGTGCTCGAGAAGGAGCGGGAGATCTACCGCACGCAGGTCCAGGAGCAGAAGAAGCCCCCACAGGTGATCGACAAGATCGTTGAGGGCAAGCTCGAGAAGTTCTTCGGCGAGCAGTGTCTGCTCGAGCAGCCGTTCATCAAGGACGCCTCGGGCAAGACCCGTGTCAAGGACATCGTCGACGCGGTCAACGCCCAGACGCAGGAGCGGGTCGTCGTCAAGCGGTTCGCGCGGTTCGTGGTCGGCGAGGGCGGGTAGTGCCGCCGGACGCCGGCCCAGCGCGCCCGGCGTACCGCCGCATCGTTCTCAAGTTGTCGGGCGAGGCACTCGCCGGGGAGCAGGGCTACGGCATCGATCCCCCCGTGCTCGCGAGGGTCGCCGCCGAGATGCGCGACGTCGTCGGGCTCGGCGTGCAGGTCGGCATCGTCATCGGGGGCGGCAACATCTTTCGCGGCGTGGCCGCGAGCGCGGGCGGCATGGAACGCGCGACCGCCGACTACATGGGCATGCTGGCGACGATCATCAACGCGCTCGCGCTCCAGGACGCGCTCGAGAAGGCGGGGCTGCAGACGCGCGTGCTCTCGGCCATCGAGATGCGGGCCGTCGCCGAGCCGTACATCCGGCGGCGCGCGATCCGGCACCTCGAGAAGGGGCGCATCGTGATCTTCGCCGCGGGCACGGGGAACCCGTTCTTCACGACGGACACCGCCGGCGCGCTCCGCGCCGTCGAGATCGGCGCCGACGTCATCATGAAGGCCACGAACGTGGACGGCGTCTACTCGTCGGATCCGAAGCGGAACCCCACGGCGACGCGGCTGCCCCGGCTCACCTACATCGAGGCGCTCAACCAGGGGCTTCAGGTGCTGGACACCACGGCAATCTCGCTCTGCATGAACAACAAGCTGCCGATCGTCGTCTTCGATCTGACGCGGTCCGGGAACATCCGGCGGATCGTGCTGGGCGAGAACGTCGGCTCGATCGTGTCGTAGGAGGGGGGCCATGCAGAACGTGCTCAAGGAGGTCGAGACGCGTATGAGCGGGGCGGCGGACTCGCTGTCGCGGGAGCTCGCGTCCGTCCGCACGGGGCGGGCCTCGACGGCCCTGCTCGACGGGATCCGCGTCGACTACTACGGGACGCCGACGCCGCTCAACCAGATGGCGTCCGTGTCGACGCCGGACGCGCGCACGATCACTATCCAGCCGTGGGAGCCGACCCAGCTCAAGGAGATCGAGAAGGCGATCGTGAAGTCCGACCTCGGGCTCACGCCCGCCAACGACGGCAAGCTGATCCGGCTCACGATACCGACCCCGACCGAGGAGCGGCGCAAGCAGCTGGTGAAGAACGTGCACAAGATGGCGGAGGACGCGCGCGTCGCGGTCCGGAACATCCGGCGCGAGGCGAACGACAAGCTGAAGCAGATGTCCAAGGACAGGAAGGTCTCGGAGGACGAGGAGCGCCGCGGTCACGACCAGATCCAGAAGACGACGGACAAGTTCATCACCAAGGTGGACGAGGTGCTCAAGAAGAAGGAGCAGGAGATTCTGACATTCTGAAATCGTTCCGCGCGCGCCGTGGAGGGGCCGCGGACGGGCTCGCCGAGCCCGAGCTGCTCGAGCGCGTCCGCGCGCAGTCGGTGCCGCGCCACGTGGCGATCATCATGGACGGCAACGGACGGTGGGCGACGCAGCGCGGGCTGCCCCGCGTCGCGGGCCATCACGAGGGCGTGAAGGTCGTGCGCCGGGTCGTGCAGGCGGCCTCCGGGCTGGGCCTCGAGTACCTCACGCTCTACGCGTTCTCCACCGAGAACTGGAGCCGGCCCGAGCCCGAGGTCGCGACGCTGATGCGGCTGCTCGAGGAGACGATCTACCGCGAGCTGCCGGAGCTGATGGAGAACCAGGTCCGCGTCCGCGTGATCGGGCGCCCCAGCGGCATGCCGCAGCCGGTGCGGCGGGGTATCGACCACATCGTGCACGCCACGCAAGACAACCGCGGGGTCACGCTGCTCCTCGCGTTCAACTACGGGGGACGCGACGAGCTGCTCGACGCGTTTCGCGCGATCGCGCGGCGGCTCCAGGCGGGCGAGCTCTCGCTCGACGAGGTGTCGGAGGCGGACGTGCGGGCGGCGCTCTACGCACCCGACGTGCCGGATCCCGATCTGTTGATCCGCACCAGCGGCGAGATGCGCGTGTCGAACTTCCTGCTCTGGCAGATCGCCTACACGGAGTTCTGGGTCACGCCCGTCCTGTGGCCGGACTTCGGGCCGGCCGACCTCTACCGCGCGATCCACGATTTCCAGGGTCGCACGCGACGGTTCGGCGGGGTCTGACCGTGAAACGGATCACGCTGCTCGGTGCGACCGGCTCCATCGGCCTCCGCACGCTGGAGCTCGTGTCGAGCTTCCCGGAGGAGTTCGGCGTGGCCGGCCTGGCCGCGCGCGGCTCGAACGTCGAGCTGATCGCCGACCTCTGCCGGAAGTACACGCCGGACGCCGTGGCCCTCCTCGACGCCGACGCGCGCGACCGGCTCGCCCGGCTGCTTCCGCCGCCGCGCCCGGAGCTGCTCGCGGGCGCCGACGGGTTCGTGGCTCTGGCGCGCGACGTCAACGCCGACATCGTCGTCTCGGCGCTCGTGGGCGGCGTCGGGCTGCTGCCGACGATGGCGGCGATCCAGGCGGGGCGGACGATGGCGCTCGCCAACAAGGAGACGCTCGTCATGGCCGGCCGCCTCATGACCCAGGCGGCGCGCGTGCGCGGCGTCGAGCTCCTGCCGGTCGACTCGGAGCACAGCGCGGTCTTCCAGTGCCTCGTCGGCCACAACCGCGCCGACGTGCACCGCATCCTCCTCACGGCGTCGGGCGGGCCGTTTCGGGAGTGGCCGGCGGCACGGTTCGGTGCGATCACCGTCGAGGACGCGCTCAAGCACCCGACGTGGAAGATGGGCGCGAAGATCACGATCGACTCGGCGACGCTCATGAACAAGGGCCTGGAGATCATCGAGGCGCGCTGGCTCTTCGACGTGGCGCCCGAGCAGGTGGAGGTGGTGGTGCACCCGCAGTCGATCGTCCACTCGATGGTCGAATACATCGACGGCTCGGTCATCGCGCAGCTCGGCGTCGCGGACATGGGCATTCCGATCCTCTACGCGCTCACGTATCCGGAGCGGCGGCCGACGCCGGCGCCCCGGCTGGATCTGACGCGCGTGGGCGGGCTCACGTTCTTCGAGCCGGACACCGGGCGCTTTCCGTGCTTGCGCCTGGCGCGCGCGGCGCTCGTGGCCGGGGGCACGGCGCCGGTCGTCCTCAACGCCGCCAACGAGGTGGCGGTCGGCGCATTCCTCGACCGCCGCATCGGGTTCACCGACATCGCCGATCTGATCGCCCGCGCGCTCGACGAGATGGCGACCCCCACGCTCGACTCCATCGACGAATGCGTCGCCGTCGACGCCGACGCGCGCCGCCGCGTGGCCGCCCGGGTCGACGCGCTCGCGGGAGGCCGCGCGCGATGACGACGATGGTGGTCGCGTTCATCGTCGTCATCGGCCCGCTCATCCTGATCCACGAGCTGGGGCACTTCCTCGTCGCGCGCCTCTGCGGTGTCGGCGTGGAGCGTTTCTCGATCGGCTTCGGGCCCGTGCTCCTCCGCTGGCGCGGCCGCGAGACAGAGTACTGCCTGTCGGCGATCCCGATGGGCGGCTATGTGAAGATGATGGGCGAGGAAAACCCGCTCGAGGGCGGGGGCGGAGTTGACGACGACCCGTCCAAGGCGTTCGCGGGCAAGCGGCTGTGGGCGCGCTTCCTCATCGTCTTCGCCGGACCGGGCATGAACTTCGTGCTCGCCTGGGCGATCTTCGCGGTGATGCTCGCGACGGTCGGCCGCCCCGTCTGGCCCGCCGCGCTCGGGCGAGTCGAGGGCGACGGACCGGGCGCCGTCGCGGGTCTGCGGACCGGCGACACGGTGCTGGCGGTGGACGGCGCGCCCATCCGGCACTGGGAGGACTTCGAGCGCGCCGTCGCCGGTTCCGGCGGGCGCGCGCTGGCGCTCCGCGTCCGGGGCGACGGCGGCGAGCGGTCGCTCACGGTCACGCCGCGCCGGAAGACCTTCACCGAGCCGGTCTTCCGCGAGACCCGGGAGGCCTGGGACATCGGCGTGACGCCCCACTTCGTCCCCGAGGTGAGCTCCATCGGGCCGAACTCGCCGGCCGAGCGGGCCGGGCTCAGGGCCGGCGACGTTGTCACGGCCGTCGACGGCCAGCCGATCCACACCCGCGACGACGTCGTGGACGCGATCCGCGCCCGCCCGGGGCAGACCTTCCCGCTGACGGTTGAGCGTGGCGGCGCGCGCCTCACCCTGACCGTCACGCCGGAGCCCGTCCAGGACAAGAGCCCGGATGGCCGCGAGCTGACGATCGGCAAGATCCAGGCGGGGTTCACCGTCCGCGCCGTGAGCTGGGAAGCGTACGGCCCGATCGAGGCGATCGGCCACGGGATCGTCAGGACGTGGGACCTGAGCGTCCTCATCCTCAAGGGGCTCGGCAAGCTCGTCAGCGGCTCGCTCGACCGGTCCAACATCGGCGGGCCGATCCAGATCGCGATCGAGGCGGGCCGCCAGGCCAAGGAGGGGCCGTCCGCGCTGGCGCTCCTCGTGGCGATGATCAGCGTGAACCTCGCGATCCTGAACCTCCTGCCGGTGCCGATGCTCGACGGCGGGCACCTGCTCTTCTTCGTCATCGAGGCGGCGCTGGGGCGGCCGCTCAGCATCAAGAAGCGGGAGGCGGCCCAGCAGATCGGATTCGCGCTGCTGATGCTGCTCATGGTGTACGCCTTCTACAACGACCTCGTTCGTTTGGACGCGTTCCGCATCTTCCGATAGGATGGGGCCATGATCACACCGCGCAAGACGCGACAGATCACGCTGGGCGGCCTCAAGGTGGGCGGCGGCGCGCCCATCACCGTGCAGTCGATGACCAAGACCGACACCCGCGACGTGCAGGCGACGCTGCTCGAGATCTGGTCGCTCGAGGCGGCCGGCTGCGACGTCGTCCGGTGCGCCGTGCCGGTCCGCGAGGCCGCCGAGAAGCTCGGCGAGATCAAGCGCCAGATCCGCATCCCGCTCGTCGCCGATATCCACTTCAACTACAAGCTCGCGCTGATCGCGCTCGAGCAGGGGGTGGACGGGCTGCGGCTCAACCCCGGCAACATCGGCGGCAAGAAGTTCGTCATGGAGGTCGTCAGTCTCGCCAAGGACAAGAAGATCCCGATCCGGATCGGCGTCAACGCCGGGTCGCTCGAGAAGGACCTGCTCGAGAAGTACAAGGGGCCGACGGCGCAGGGGATGGTGGAGTCGGCGCTGCGCCACATCCGCATCCTCGAGGAATGCAACTACCCCGAGATGAAGGTGTCGCTGAAGGCCTCCGACCCCCTGATGATGATCGAGGCATACCGGATGCTCGCCGACCAGGTGAACTACCCGTTCCACCTCGGCGTCACCGAGGCCGGGACGCCGGGCGTCGGCACGATCAAGTCGGCGGTCGGACTCGGGGCGCTGCTCAGCGAGGGGATCGGCGACACCATCCGCGTGTCGCTGTCGGCGGATCCGACCGAGGAGGTCCGCGTCGGCATCGATATCCTGAAATCGCTCGGCCTGCGCAAGGGGGGCCTCACGTTCGTCTCGTGCCCGTCGTGCGGGCGCGCCGACGTGGACCTCGTCAAGCTCGCGAAGGAGGTCGAGGACGAGTTCCGGGGGCTCAACGAGGAGATCCACATCGCCGTGATGGGGTGTGTGCCCGAGGGCCAGCCCGTCGTCACCCGGCAAGGCCCGAAGCCGATCGAGACGGTTGGCGAGGCCGACGAAGTGCTGACGCATGCCGGCGAGTACCGGAAGGTCGAATGGGCGAGCACGCACGCGTTCGACGGTGAGCTGGTCGAGGTCCAGCCGACGGGCTTCACGCCGGTGAGACTGACCGAGCAGCATCCCGTGTGGGCGTTCCCGCGCCCGACGCGGCTGAAGGGAGGGCGCGAACGGCGGCCGCACGTGGGCGCGGCGCTCGAGGCCGGCGCGGAGCCCCGGTGGGTGCCGGCCGGCGAAGTGCGCGCCGGCTGGGTGCTGGCGTATCCGGTGCTCCAGGAGAAGGAAGACCGGGCGACACTCGCCGCCGAGGGCCTCGGCGAGATTCCCGTGGACGATGACTTCATGACCCTTGCCGGCTACTACCTCTCTGAAGGCACGATGTGCGGCAAGGACGGCAAGCCGTACCAGCAGTTCTTCTACTTTCACGAGGACCAGCGCGCGTACGTCGAGCGCCTCCAGACCATCCTCGGCGGCCTCGGCGTGAAGTCCCGTGTACGCCGGCGCCGGCACACCGCAGAAGTCGTCGCGCACTCGCTCGCGCTCGGAACGATGCTCAAGGTGCTCTTCGGGCACGGAGCGACAGAAAAGCGTATGCCCGACTGGATGGAGCGCCTGCCGCGTGACAAGCAGCGGGCCCTGGTGAAGGCGCTCTGGGAAGGCGACGGCCATCTGGGCCGGGTGCGCGGCTACTGGCGCGCCGCGTATTGCACGTCGTCGCACGCGCTCGCGTTGCAGGTCCACCAGCTCCTGCTGCGCCTCGGCGTGCCGGCGTTCGTGCATCACCGCGACCAGCGTGCGCGTCGACGCAACTGGGTCGTCTCGGTCACGGCGCAGGCGGGCCTCACGCGGCTTGCCGAAATTCTGCAGCTCGGCGCGCTACGCGGATGCCGCGACGACGCCCGGGGACAGGTCGTGCTCACCGACACCACGCTCTATGTTGGAGTCCGCGCCGTACGCCGGGTGCCATGGACGGGGCACGTCCACAACCTCGAGGTCGAGGGCGCGCACTCGTTCGCGTTGCCGGGCGCGATGCTCCACAACTGCGAGGTCAATGGACCCGGCGAGGCGCGCGCCGCGGACATCGGCGTCGCCGGGGGCAAGGGGATCGGCCTCATCTTCAAGGGCGGCGAGGTCATCCGGAAGGTGCCGGAGGCGGAGATCGTGACCGCGATGCGCGAGGAGGTCGACAAGTTCATCGCCGAGCGCAAGGCGAAGCTCGCGGCGGCGGACGCCTGATGGGCCAGTACGATGTCCACGTGTTCGTCTGCACCAGCGGCGAGACGTGCCCCACCCAGGGCAACGTCGAGCAGTTCGTGAAGTACCTGCGCGGCGAGGTCGCCAGGGCCGGCCGGCAGGACGTTCGCGTCAACAAGGCCGGCTGCTTCTCGCAGTGCGGCCACGGCCCGATGATCGTGGTCTACCCGGACAACGTCTGGTACGCGGGCGTGCAGCAGTCGGATCTCGACGAGATCGTCCGCTCGCACATCCTCGGCGGCACGCCCGTCGAGCGGCTCGTCTACGCGCCCGGCGTGAAGGGCGCCAACAAGACAAACGACGCCCACTAGCATGCGCGTCACGAAGTCGCTCCTGCCCACCCTCCGCGAGGACCCCGCCGACGCCGAGGCGGTGAGCCACCGGCTCATGCTGCGCGCCGGCCTCGTGCGCCAGCTCGCCGCCGGCGTGTTCGTGTGGCTGCCCTTCGGCCAGCGCGTGCTCGACAAGATCAACGCCATCCTCCGCGAGGAGATGAACGCCATCGGCGGGCAGGAGATCACGATGCCCGTCATCCACCCCGCCGAGATCTGGAAGCAGTCCGGCCGGTGGGACGGCATCCCCGAGATGTTCAAGCTGAAGGACCGTCACGGCCGGGAGATGTGCCTCGGCATGACGCACGAAGAAGTGATCGCGTGGCTGGCGGCGCGCGAGATCCGCTCGTACCGCGACCTGCCGCAGATCTGGTACCTGATCCAGACGAAGGATCGCGACGAGGCGCGCCCGCGCTCCGGC
>JBOHQB010000449.1:0-1676 GCA_050731995.1 Candidatus Rokuibacteriota bacterium | reverse complement strand
GATCGAAGCCGATCGCGCGCGCGGGAGTGTCCATGAGCCGCTCGATCGCGAAGCAGGCCTCGGGACGGCCGGCGCCGCGGTAGGCGGAGACGGGCGCCGTCGTGGTCAGCGCGCCCGTGACGGTGATGTCGCAGGCCGGCACGACGTAGCAGCCGGGCAGGAGGCGGGCGTGGTTCCACGGCGAGCCGGCGGCCGCGTTCATCAGCATCGCGCCGAGCGGCGCGGTGATGCGCGCGCGAAGCGCCGCGATGCGCCCCTCGGCGTCCACGGCCAGCTCGCCCTCGCAGACTGAGCCGCGCGCGTGATTCGTGGTGATCTGGTCCTCGCCCCGCGTGGCGATCCATTTGACCGGCCGCTCGAGCCGGCGGGCCAGCCAGCCGAGCAGCACCTCCTCGCGGTACGGACCCGTCTTGACGCCGAAGCCGCCGCCCACGTCCGGCGCGATCACCCGCACCCGCGATTCCGGAAGCTCGAGGAGCCGCGCCACCTCGGCGCGGATCCGGAAGGGCGCCTGGCAGGAGACCCAGAGCGTCAGCTCCTCGGTGGAGGAGTCGAAGGCAGCGAGGACGGAGCGCGGCTCCATCGCCACAGCCGACAGCCGCCGCTGGACCACGCGGAGCGAGACGACGCGGGCCGCGCCCGCGACGGCGCGCGCTGCGTCGCCCTCGCGCAGCGCGCGGGTGAAGGAGCGATTCCGCTCGATCCCTGGGAAGAGCGTGGGCGCGCCGTCGGCCACCGCGTCCTCCGGCTCGGGCAGCGCCTGGAGGGCCTCGTACGCGACCCCGATCAGGTCGAGGGCATCGCGCGCGGCGTAGATGCTCTCCGCCACCACGGCGGCCACCGGCGTCCCGGCCGCGTGGACGTGGCCGTCGGAGAGGATCGGATGCGGCGGCACGCGCATGTCCGGTATGAGCCGGTTGACCGGCATCGGCGCCAGGTGCTTGACGTCTGCGCCCGTCACGACCGCGACGACGCCGGGGGCGCGCCGAGCGGCCTCGACGTCGAGCCTCGCGATTCGAGCGTGGGCGTGGGGCGAGCGGAGCAACGCCACGTGGGCGCAGCCGGGCGGGCGGATGTCGTCCACATAGCGCCCCGATCCCACGAGCAGGCGATGGTCTTCCCGTCGCTTGAGCGGCCGGCCGATCCAGGCGCCGTCGGTCCGCTGCGCGGCGTGCGTCACGGCCGCATCATGTGCGTGGACGCGCCGGGCCGCCGCAGCGGGGCGGTGAGGTTGGCGAACTCGCAGAGCAGCGGCCGCGTGTCGCGGGGATCGACGATCTCCTCGATCCAGAATGTCTCGGACGAGCGGAGCGGCGAGCGGAGCTTGTTGAGGCGCGCCTCGATCTCGGCCAGCTTGGCCGCGGGGTCGGGCGCGGCGTCGAGATCGCCCCGGTAGGCAGCCTCGATGCCGCCCTCGAGCGGCAGCGAGCCCCACCGGCCCGAGGGCCACGCGTAGCGCGTGCAGTAGCGGCCGCCGTTCCGGTGCGCGGCGCCGGCCACCCCGAAGCAGTTGCGGACGATGACCGCGCACCACGGCATGCTGGTCTGCCACATCGCCGACATCGCGCGCACGCCCTGCTTGATGGTGCCCGTCCGCTCGGCCTCGAGGCCGATCAGGAAGCCGGGGCAGTCGACGAGATAGGCGACCGGCAGGTGGAAGGTCTGCGCGAGGTCGA
>JBOHQB010000448.1:0-4160 GCA_050731995.1 Candidatus Rokuibacteriota bacterium | reverse complement strand
TCGCTCGCCGCCTCGGGGACGAGCGGCGCGCGGCGCGAGAAGAGCGCGGCGCCGGTCGGGGCGCCGCCCGTCGGATAGGGCACGCCCTGCCGCGCGCTGATCTTGCCGCCGCCGGGTGGCGGGCCGTACTTGGCGACGATCTCGGGCGGCGCCAGGATCGCGTTCTTGTTGAACACGCCCGCGATCGTGAAGGGGACCTTGTCCTCCTCGACCCAGACGTACTCGGGCTCGCTCCGGACGTCGCCGAAGCGCGGATTCTTGATGAGGAGCCAGCGCGTCTCCGCGGACTTGATCGTCACCGACGGGTCGACCGTCGTGATCCCGAGGACGTCCTTGATCGTCGAGCACCCGGTGACCGCGAGCGCGACCGAGAGCACGCAGGCCAGCCGCCACAGCGTCATGCCGCCCCCAACCTTAGCACATCAGTCCTCCGCCTTCGGCTCCCAGGGGAAGCGCTGCTCCTCGCTCGCCGCCTCGGGGACGAGCGGCTGGCGCTGCGAGAAGAGCGCGGCGCCGGTCACGGCGGAGATGTACGTCGCGTCGAGGTACGTGACGCCGCGTCGCTCGATCAGCATCGGGATCAGCCAGCCGGCGACGTCCAGGTTCTTCGCGGCGCGCACCGCGCGCTCCGGCCGCGCGAACATCTCCTCCACCGAGACCGCGCCCGACGCGAACATGTCGGCGATGACGAGCGGATCCACGACCTGGAAGCGCCGGGAGCTCTCGAGCACCGTCGCCATGAGGTACGGCACGCGGCGCGTGTCCGCCTGGCGAACGGTGAGGTCGAGCACCGGCGTGATCGCCACGCGTATCCGCCCGCGCGTGATGCGCGCGCCGTCCTCGGGCAGGGGCGCGGGCCTGTCCGCGAGCGGGATGTAGACGGCGACGGAGAACTGCGGGTGCAGGCGCTTGATCTGCGCGTGACCCAGGACCTCCTCGAAGCGGCCGAGCGGCCGTTGCGTGAACGGGTGCACGAATACGGCGCCCTTGCGATAGATGGTGAATTCCTGGCCCGCCTGCGCGCCGCCGGCGGCGGTCACGTCCAGGAAGATCTCGTGTCCGTCGTAGGCCACGACGACCGCCTCGATCGGCGCGAAGGCCTTGAGGAAGTCGTCGGCCATCAGCTGGAAGGTGGCGCCGATCCTGTCGGCGATGCCCGCCGTGGCGGGCGCCGGCGCCCCG
Organism: Candidatus Rokuibacteriota bacterium; assembly: GCA_050731995.1. Lineage (GTDB taxonomy): Bacteria > Methylomirabilota > Methylomirabilia > Rokubacteriales > CSP1-6 > JBOHQB01. Next base: position 2,978 of record JBOHQB010000448.1, on the reverse strand, counting down.
GTGAGGGCCCCCAGCAGCGCCAGCGCGGCGGCGGTAGCAACGCGAGCCAGCGGTCCGCTCAAGCGCCGGTGAGTTGCGCGAGAAGACCTACCGGTAAGCATCGCTACGATGTCGCACTGCGCTGATGTCCACGAGTCGGGCACTGTCGTTGATCGAATAGATGAGGCGATATTCACCGACGCGGATTCGCCAAAGGTTGTCCGCCCCTTGAAGTTTCATGCAACCCGGTGGCCTGGGATTCGACGCCAAGGTCTCGATACGCGCGACGATCCGTCGAGCCATTTGAGCCTGCAGCCGCTCGAGCTCCCGGCGGGCCGACCGCGCAAAAACAACGGTGTACTCAGCCACGCCGGCGGCGCCGGGCGCGGCCCAGAACTCGGTTTTTCACGCTCTCCAGCGATTCTCGAGGCTCAGACGCCCGCTGCTTTGCGAGCGCGCGGTCGTAGAAGTCTTCCCACAACCGACCTTGCTTCTTCAGATCGATCTGGACGGCCGTCTTGCGGCCTGAATTGTCGACCACGTACTGAACACCCTTCACTGTGGCATCTCCCTCTGCGGCTGACGTCCCCGATCAGCCCCCGCTTCCAGCGGTCCGCTCGGCGGCTCCCGGTGACAGTCACCAACAGCGCGAGCGGCGGCGCGCCTCAAAACGTCACCGACGGCTGGTGCACGCCGAAGACCTGCCGAAGCCGGTCGCAGATCTCGCCGAGCGTGACACCCGCCTCGACCGCGTCCACCATCAGCGCGACCAGGTTCGCCCGACCGCGCGCCCCGGCCTCGAGCGCGTCGAGGGCGCGCGCGGCGCCGTCCCGGTCGCGCGTCACGCGCAGCCGCGCCACGCGCTCGGCAAGCGCCTCGCCGACGCCCGGGTCGTGCCGGAAGAGGCCCGCGGGCGGCGCCTCGTCCGTCTGGAACTCGTTGACGCCGACGACGATCCGCTGCCGCTCCTCGATCTGGCACTGGTAGCGGTACGCCGCCTCCTGAATCTCGTGCTGCATGTAGCCGATCGCCTGAACCGCGCCCCCGAGCTGGTCGATGCGCCCGATGTAGACCCGCGCCGCCTCCTCGATGTCGGAGGTCAGGCGCTCGAGGGCATACGCGCCGCCGAGCGGGTCGACCGTGTCGGCGACACCCGACTCGTGCGCGAGGATCTGCTGCGTCCGCAGCGCGACGCGCACGGAGCGCTCCGTCGGCAGGGCGAGCGCCTCGTCCATCGAGTTCGTGTGCAGCGACTGGCAGCCGCCGAGCACGGCCGCGAGCGCCTGGACGGTGACCCGGACGATGTTGTTCTCGGGCTGCTGCGCCGTGAGCGTGCTGCCCGCCGTCTGGGCGTGGAAGCGGAGCGCCAGCGAGCGCGGGTCCCTGGCGCCGAAGCGCTCGCGCATGATCCGCGCCCAGAGACGCCGCGCCGCGCGGAACTTCGCGACCTCCTCGAGCAGGTCGTTGTGCGCGTTGAAGAAGAAGGACAGCTGCGGCGCGAAGGCGTCGACGGCGAGCCCGGCCGCGCGCGCCGCCTCGACGTAGGCGATCGCGTCGGCGAGCGTGAACGCCACCTCCTGCACCGCCGTGCACCCCGCCTCGCGCATGTGATACCCGGAGATCGAGATCGTGTTCCAGCGCGGCGCCGCGTCCTTGCAATAGGCGAAGACGTCGGTCACGAGCCGCATCGACTGGGCCGGCGGGAAGATGTAGGTGCCGCGCGCGATGTACTCCTTGAGGATGTCGTTCTGCGTCGTGCCCGCGATCGCGTCCGGGGCCACTCCCTGTCGCCGCGCGACGCCGGCGTAGAGGGCCAGGAGGATCGCCGCGGTCGCGTTGATCGTCATGGAGGTCGAGACGCGGTCGAGCGGGATGCCCTCGAAGAGGTCGGCCATGTCGTCGAGAGTAGCGATCGACACGCCGACGCGGCCGACCTCGCCGCGCGCGATCGCCGCGTCGGGGTCGTGGCCCATCTGCGTCGGCAGGTCGAAGGCGACCGACAGTCCGGTCTGCCCCTGCTCGAGGAGAAAGCGGTAGCGCTTGTTGGTCTCCGCCGCCGAGCCGAAGCCGGCGTACTGCCGCATCGTCCAGAGCCGCTCGCGATAGCCCGCCGCCCGCACGCCTCGGGTGTAGGGGGCCTGCCCGGGCGGCGCGGCCAGGTCGGGATCGCGCGGCAGGTCGGCGGGACCGTACACGGGCTTGAGGGGCGCGCCCCAGGACGTCGTGCGCTCGCTGTCGCTCACGGTGCTCCCTTCACGTCCCCGCTCAGAGCGGGATGTTGCCGTGCTTCCTCGGCGGGTTCTGGTCACGCTTAGTGCGGAGCGTCTCGAGCGCCGCGCAGAGGCGGGCGCGCGTGTCGCGCGGCTCGATCACCTCGTCGACGTACCCGCGCTCGGCGGCGACGTACGGGTTCGCGAACTTCTCGCGGTACTCGCGCGTCCGCGCGTCCCGGAAGGCCGCCGGGTCGTCGGTCGCCTCCAGCTCGCGTCGGTAGAGGATGTTCACGGCGCCGTCAGGCCCCATGACGGCGATCTCTGCGGTTGGCCACGCGAAATTGGCGTCGCCGCGGATGTGCTTGGACGACATGACGTCGTAGGCCCCGCCGTACGCCTTGCGCGTGATGACGGTCAGCTTCGGCACCGTCGCCTCGCAGAACGCGTACAGCAGCTTGGCGCCGTGCTTGATGATCCCGCCGAACTCCTGTGCCGTGCCCGGCAGGAAGCCCGGCACGTCCACGAACGTCACGAGCGGGATGTTGAAGCAGTCGCAGAAGCGGACGAAGCGGGCGCCCTTCACCGACGCGTTGATGTCGAGACAGCCGGCGAGGTGCGCGGGCTGGTTGGCGACGATGCCGACGGGACGCCCACCGAGCCGGCCGAAGCCGATCACGAGGTTCGGCGCGAACGCGGCCTGCACCTCGAAGAAGTAGTGGTCGTCCAGGACGGAGCGGACGACGTCCTTGATGTCGTAGGGACGGTTCGGCTGCTCGGGCACGATCG
>JBOHQB010000447.1:0-1828 GCA_050731995.1 Candidatus Rokuibacteriota bacterium | reverse complement strand
CGCGCCGCGATCGAGCGCCTCTTCGGCGAGGCGCGGCGGCGGGGTGTGATCAAGGAGCTGCCCCCGATCGATCCGATCTAGAGTTGCATTCTATTTCACTCGACTGAGCGAGCCGATTGCCATCTTGTTATCAAGTGGGGACGTCTGTTCGGTCTGTGCCTTATCGTCTTCGATTCGCTTGAGAGTCACCTCAAATGCGCGCCCGCCGCGTGAGTAAGTGCCCCGAAGCGTCGCCTGGTCGCCGTCGAGCTTGTAGGTGCCCGTGGCATTGATAAGGCCGGCTCGAGCGGATTGGATCTCCGCCCGGAAGGTTCCATCGTCGCTAAAAACGTATTCATTCTGGTCAAGGCGACCTTGACCGGCCGGGCTCGGCGCGGTGCCGGTCCACTTGCCGACGATCCACTTTGCCGGGTCTTGTGCGAAGGCTCCACTCGCAGATGCGAACAGAGCCAGAACGAAGGCACATGCTGAGAGTGTCTGTCGTGTGGCCGGGTATGAAGTCATCGGGTCTCACTCCTCTCTATTCTCAATAGCGTTTCAGAATCTCGTACTCCGTCGTGCGCTGGGCGGGGGTGAAGCCGGCGTCGCGAATCATCATGATGATCTCGTCGACCGAGATCGTGTTCACGTAGTCGGCGGCCTTGTGCACGTTCTCCTCGAAGAGCGTGCCGCCCCAGTCGTCGGCGCCGAAGTGGAGGGCGATCTGGCCCGTCTGCTTGCCCTCGGAGAACCAGGACGCTTGCACGTGGGGGAAGTTGTCCAGATACAAACGCGACACGGCCAGCATCCGGAGATACGCGCTGGGGCCCTTGTAGTGCTTGATCCACTTCTCGAGCAGCGTGTTGCCGGGCTTGAAGGACCACGGGACGAACGCGGTGAAGCCTCCCGTGTCATCTTGAAGTCCACGGAGCGCGTCGAAGTGGTCGAGGAGGTCGTCGGGCGTCTCGACGTGGCCGTACATCATCGTGGCAGTGGACTTGAATCCGCGCCGGTGCGCTTCGCGGTGGACCTCGAGCCACGCGCCGGGTCCGCCCTTCTTGGGCTCGATGCGCTTGCGCACGCGCTCGGAGAGCACCTCGGCGCCGCCGCCGGGGAGCGTGCGCTGGCCCGCCTGCCAGAGGCGGTCGAGCACGTCACCGACGGTCAGGTTCTCGAGACCGGCGACCGTCTGGATCTCCGACGCGGTGAAGAAGTGCGGCGTGATCTGCGGGAACCGCCGGCGCGTCTCGGTGACGAGGCTCACGTAGTAGTCCAAAGGCAGCGCCGGGTTGTGGCCGCCCTGGAGCAGCACGGTCGTCGCGCCCTTGGACGCCGCGAACTCCACCTTGGCGAGCACCTCGTCCACCGTCAGCGTCCACGCCTCCGGGTCGCCGGGCTTCCGGTAGAAGGCGCAGAACTGGCAGTCGGTGACGCAGACGTTCGTGTAGTTCGGATTGCTGTCGATGACGAAGGTCACGACCCGCTCGGGAATCCGCTGGAACCGGACCTCGTTGGCGAGCGCGCCCGCCTCGAGCAACGGCGCCTCGGTGAGGAGCCACCGCCCCTCGTCGCGGTCGAGGCGCTTGCCGTCGAGCGCCTTCTCGCGAATCGTCTGGATCACGCCGCGGCCTGGTCCCAGACCTTGACGACGTTGTAGAGCGCGGCGCGCTCGACGGGAATCTTGCCGGCGTCGCGGATCATGCGCAGGAGCTGCTCGCGGGCCACGCCGGCGGGCGTGCGGGCGCCGGAGAGCCCCTGGATCTGCTCCTCGCCCAGGGTGCCGTTCACGTCGTCGGCGCCGAAGGACAGCGCGATGGAGGCCGTGTCCTCCCCGAGGGTGCGCCAGTAG
>JBOHQB010000446.1:0-3287 GCA_050731995.1 Candidatus Rokuibacteriota bacterium | reverse complement strand
TCCGGGGCTCAGGTCCAGGCTCACGCGACTCTGGAACGACGCCCTCATTGCGCTCTCGGCACGGCAGGTCGGCGCGGCTGTTGTCACGACTGATCTGCGTGATTTCGTGCTGCTGGGGCGCTATCTCGCCTTCGCCCTGGAACCGCTCGACCGAAGCGCGCGGCGCTAGATCTTCGAGAAGTCCCCGTGGCGACCGGCACCGGCGGCGAATCGCCCCGCCCCAGCCGCCGCCAAGGCGCGGGCACCCTCGGCATTGACCCATTCGCGCGTCAGCGCGTCGCACATCCCGAGGTCCCACGCCTCGTGGACCGAGCGCCGGTCACAGCGCACGCATTCTTGTGGAAAGCGCGCGATCTCGCGCGCCATCTCCTCGGCGACCCGGCGCGCGTGACCTTTCGGCGCGATGCGCTCGCAGAGGCCGATCCGGTGCGCCTCCTCGGCCGTCACCTGGCGCCCGGTCATGATGATGTTGAGCGCGCGCCCCTGGCCGACGAGGCGCGGGAGCCTGATCGTCCCGCCGTCGAGGAGCGGCACGCCCCAGCGGCGGCAGTAGACGCCGAAGTAGGCGTCCTCCTCCATCACGCGGCAGTCGCACCACAGCGCCAGCTCCATGCCGCCGGCGACGGCCGGCCCGGCGACGGCGGCGATCACCGGCTTCGACAGCATGAGGCGCGTGGGCCCCATCGGGCCGCGCGGCATCTTCGTCCCCTCCGCCGGCAGCGCGATCGAGGCGCGGACTCCGGCCATCGCGGCGGTGGCGGCGAACTTGAGGTCGAAGCCGGCGCAGAAAGCGCCGCCGGCGCCCCAGAAGACGGCGGCGAGCGCGTCGGGGTCGGCGTCGAACGCCACGAAGGCGGCGAAGAGCGCCTCCGCGATCTCCGGGTTAACGGCATTGCGCGCCTCGGGCCGGTCGAGAACGACCGTCGTGATCGGCCCGTCCTTCTCGACTCTCACGTGCTTGCTCATCGCGTGGCTCCCTGCAGCGCGCGCCAGACACGCTCGGGACGGAGCGGCATGTCGAGGTGGCGTACGCCGAACGGTTTCAGCGCGTCCACGACCGCGTTGACGATCGCGGGTGTCGAGCCGATGGTCGCCGCCTCGCCGATGCCCTTGGCGCCGAGCGGATTGCGCGGCGAGGGCGTCACCGTCTCGGACACCGTGAACGACGGCAGGTCGTCGGCGCGCGGGACCGCATAGTCCATCAGCGAGCCCGTGACGAGCTGCCCCTCCCGGTCGTAGACGAGCTCCTCCAGCAGCGCCTGCGCGATCCCCTGCGCGAGGCCGCCGTGCACCTGCCCCGCGACGAGCATCGGAGAAATGCGGACGCCGCAGTCGTCCACCGAGATGAAGTCGCGCACCGTGATCTTCCCCGTGTCGCGCTCGATCTCGACGACGGCCACGTGGGCGCCGAACGGGTAGACGAGCGCCGGCGGCCTGAAAAAGTCCGTCGCCTCGAGCCCGTGCTCGATCTCGGCGGGCAGGTTCTCGGCGTATGCGCGTGCGGCAATCTCGATGAGCGTGAACGATTTGCCGGGTGAGCCCTTCACCTGGTAGCGGTTGTTCTCCATCACGACGTCGTCCACGGAGGCCTCCAGCATGTGGGAGGCGATGAGCCGTGCCTTGTCGCGAACCTTTCCCGCCGCACGCATGATCGAGGAGCCGCCCACGACGAGGCTCCGGCTGCCGCCGGTGCCGTTGCCGGCCGGCGTGTTGAGCGTGTCGCCGTGGTGGACAACGATCTTGTCGAAGTCCACGCCGAGCGTGTCGGCGATGATCTGGGCGAAGGTCGTCTCGTGGCCCTGGCCGTGGGCCGAGGCGCCGGTGTACGCCGTCACCGTGCCCTCGGGCTCCACGCGCACGACGGCGCTCTCGAACGGCCCGAAGCCGCACATCTCGACGTAGCAGGCCATGCCGACGCCGAGGAGCCGCGCGTCCTTTCTCTCGATCCGCTGCTTCTGCTCGTCGCGGAGGGCCTTGATCCTGGCGATCTCGAGCGCCTTCGTGAGCGCGCGGTCGTACTCGCCCGAGTCGTAGTGCTGGCCCGTCGGCGTCTGGTACGGGAACGCGCTCGGCGGAATGAAGTTCTTCCGCCTGATCTCCTCCGGCGGCTTGCCCAGCTCCTGCGAGATCACGTCCACCAGTCGCTCGAGGTAGTACGCCGCCTCGGGTCGTCCGGCGCCGCGATAGGCGGCGACGGTCGTCGAGTTGGTGAAAACGCACGTCGACGTGAGGTCCACGTTCGTGAACTTGTAGACGCCGACGCCCATGAAGAGCGTCAGGTCCGGGATGAAGGTGAAGACCGGGTAGGCGCCGATGTCTGCCGTGACCTTCATGCGAAGGGCCTGGATCGTGCCGTCCCCGTCCACGGCGGCTTCCAGTTCCACGACCTGGTCGCGGCCGTGGGTCGTCGACGTCATGTGCTCGACGCGCGTCTCGGTCCAGCGCACGGGGATCCGGTGCACGCGCGCGATCATCGCCAGTGTCGCGTCCTCGGGATAGAGGCCGAACTTCACGCCGAAGCCGCCGCCGACCTCCGGCGCGATCACCCGCACCGCCGTCTGCGGCACCTTCAGCAGCTTGGCGATGTCGTTGCGCTGGTTGTGCGGCGCCTGGTGGGTAGACCACACGACGATGCCGCCGCCCGGTTCCGGCGCCGCGCAGCAGGCGCGCGGCTCCATGGGCACGCCGCAGAGCCGCTGGCTGACGATCCTCTGCTTTACCACGCGCGACGCCTTCTGGAACGCGGCATCGGGGTCGCCCGACTTGATCTGGTTCTGGTGCTCGATGTTCTTCGGGGCGTCGTCGTGGAGCTGCGGCGCCCCGTCGGCCATCGCGGCGAACAGTTCCTTCACCGCCGGCAGTGGCTCCCAGTCCACGGTCACGTCGTCCACGGCATCGCGCGCGATCTCCTCGGAGGTCGCGACCACGGCCGCGACGGCCTCACCGACGTAGCGGACGCGGTCGAGCGATAGCGGATAGTGCTGCCGCCCCAGACTCTTCGGCGCCGCGTCGCTCGAGCCCTCGGCGCTTGCGCTATCGAGCGGCACCGGCAGGCACTTGCCGACGAGGTCATTGCCCGTCAGCACCAGGCGGACCCCGTCGCGCTTCAGCGCCCTGGACGCGTCGATCCGCTTCACCTTCGCGTGGGCGTGCGGGCTCCGCACGAAGGCGACGTAGTGCATCCCGGGCACCGTGATGTCGCCCACGTAGGCGCTCGTACCCGTCACGAGCCGGGGATCTTCCTTCCGCTTGACCTCGGCGCCCATCAGACGGGGAGTCGTCGTCAT
>JBOHQB010000445.1:0-12667 GCA_050731995.1 Candidatus Rokuibacteriota bacterium | reverse complement strand
CCCCCAGCGCCTCGAACAGCCGCGCCGCGGCCGCGCGCGCGTCGCGATGCCACGCGTCGTGGAGGCGAGGCGGGGCGCGCACGACCGTGGCGGGCGGCGGGGCCACACGGTACACGTCCTCCTGCTCCGTCTGGCGGGCGCACCCGGGCGCCCAGCCGGGATAGGTCAGCTCCGTGCGGACGCGAAGCTGGACGCCGCTCACGCTCCATCCCGTCGCCCGCAGCGGCTCGCCGGCCGGGCCCGTGGTGGACCACGCCACGCCGGTCGCGTCGCGGTCCTGGCGGACGAGATCGACGCTCAGCGTCTGGCTGCCGCGCGCGGTCGCCGGCCCTTCCCACACGACGAAGAACTGCGCGCCGCCGGGCGTCGGCGGTAGCGCACGGAGCGTCGGGCGCCCAGCGCGCTCGAGGGTCAGAAGCACGTCGGGCGGCGCCCCCGTCGCGCGGTACACACGCACGGTCCCCTGCGCCGGTGGCCCGGGAATCTCGAAGGCGCCGACGAGAAGCTCGCCGGCGCGGCTCATGCGGAGCGAGGTGCCGCCCCACGCGTCGCTGAACTGCTCGAGCCGGTCGCGGATGAACGACAGGGAGGCGAAGGGCCCGCCTGCGCCCAGGTTCTCGAGGACCTCGGCGTCGACGATCGCCCACAGCTCGCGCCGAGCCTCATCCGCCCCCGCCCCGTCGGGGACGGCGAGCCGCTCCGCCGCGAGCTGGCGGAAGCGGTCGAGACGGTCGGCCGCCCACGCCGTGGACGCCGGAGCGAGTGTCAACAATCCGACCGTAACGGCCCGCGCCCAAAGCGATTTTCGCCCCACGGCGTTATGGTACAACAGACGCGTGGCCTCCCCGGCGGTGCCCGTCCTCGACCGCTACCTGATCCGCGAGCTCGCCCCTCCCTTCGCCTTCGGCGGCGCGCTCTTCACGTTCTTTCTGGTGATCGACCGGATCTATCACCTGACCGACCTGGTCGTCACCAAGGGTGTGCCGTTTCACCTCGTGCTCCAGCTGCTCGTCTTCATGCTCCCGTCGTTTCTCGCCCACACGCTCCCGATGGCCCTGCTCGTGGCGATTCTATTGGCCGGCGGACGGCTGGCGGGCGACTTCGAGATCGTCGCCTTCAAGGCGGCCGGGATCAGCACCCTGCGGCTCTTCCGCCCGATCCTCCTGGCCGCGCTCGCCATCACGCTGGTGACCGCCCTGCTCACGCTCGTGATCAACCCGATCGCGAACAAGGAGTTCCAGCGCCAGCTGTTTCGCATCCTCCAATCACGCGCCGCGAGCGGTCTGCAAGAGCGGGTCTTCAACGCGACCTTCGGCGACGTGATCATCTACGTCGAGGATGTGAGCGCCTCGCAGGTCGCCCTGCGCGGCCTGCTCGTGTCCGACGAGCGGGATCCCCGGATCTCGCGCATCATCACGGCGCGCGAGGGACGGCTGCTCAGCGACGAGGTCAACGGCCGGATCACGCTGCGGATGATCAACGGCGCGGTCAACGAAGCCGACATCATCGCCGCCACACCCCCTCCCGAGGTGCTCAGGAAGGCGCAGGCGTCGCCGTCGGGCGGCGCCGCCGGGGGCGAGCGCTACCGGTACACGACCTTCGGAATCTACGACCTGACGCTCGCCGTCGACGCGCCGTTCAAGGCCGCGCCGCGGATCGAAAAGCCCGAGAAGAACCTGACGCTGCGCGAGCTAACCGCGCGGATCGCCGAGCTGGAGGGGGACGCACACGGGCGGGTGCCGTACGAGGTCGAGTTTCACAAGCGCTACGCGCTGCCCGTCGCGGCGCTGGTCTTTGCGCTCGTCGCCTTCCCGCTCGCGGTGCGCTCGCACCGCGGCGGGCGCGTCGTGGCGCTGGCGGGCAGCCTCGTCATCCTCCTCGGGTACTACTTCGTCCTCACCGCGCTCGAGAACGCGGCGCTGAGCGAGAGCCTGCCCGCCACGCTCGCGATCTGGGCGCCGAACGCCCTGTTCACCGCCGCGGGCGGCGCGCTCCTCTTCGCGACCGACCGCGAATGGCAAGCGCCGCAGCTCGCATTCGCCTGGCGGCTCGTCAACGCGCTCGCGCGGCTCCGCCCGCGCCCGCGGCGTACCGTGCGGGTCCACGCGGCCGCCCGCGAGTCCACCCACATTCTGGACCGCTACCTCCTGCGCGAGTATCTGCTCTTCATGGCGATCGGCCTCGCGGTGGCCGCCACGCTCTTCGTCATCGTGGATCTGCTGCAGACGCTCGACCGTTACCTGCGCGCCAAGCCCCCGCTGATCTACATCGTCGAGCACTTCGCCTACAGCCTGCCGGCGGCGCTCTACAAGGGCCTGCCCGTCATCATGCTGGTGGCGACGATCTTCCTCTTCTTGACGCTCAGCCGGAACCACGAGCTCACGGCGATGAAGGCGGCCGGCATCAGCCTCTATCGCACGGCCGCGCCGGTGCTCATCCTCGCCGTCGGCGTCGCGGCGCTGGCCGGGCTCTTCCAGGAGCTGCTGCTGCCGCGCCTCAACGAGCTCGGCGAGGAGGTGGACCGGGTCAAGATCCGGGGCCAGCTGCCGCGTCACCTGCAGTCACGGCAGCGTCTCTGGCTCCGCAGCTCCGACACGCGCTTCTACCGGGTGGAGCTCACGAACCCGGGGACGAAGGACCTGTTCGGTGTGACCGTGCTCGAAGTCGACCCGGAGTTCCGCGTCGTGAGCCGCCTGGACGCGCGCCGGGCGCACTGGGGTGCCGGCGGCTGGGAGCTGAGCGAGGGCGCCCTGCGCGAGCTCTCGCCGAGCGGGCTGGTCCAGACCGTGCCGTTCACGGCCACGGCCCTCGATCTGGGCGAGGAGATCGACGACTTCACGCGCCTTCAGAAGTCGTCGGACGCCATGAGCTTCCTCGAGCTGCGCGAGTACATCGCCCGGCTCGAGGCGGCCGGATTCCAGGTGAAGAAGTATCTGGTCGAGCTCTACGCGAAGCTGTCCCTCCCGCTCGCGAACCTCGTCATGGTGCTGGTCGCGATCCCCTTCGCGCTCGTCTCACCGCGCGGCGGCCGTCTGCTCGGGATCGGCCTGGCGATCGCCATCATGGCGGGGTATCTCGTCGTCCACTACGTCGCGCTCGCCTTTGCCCGCGCGGATCTCCTGCCGCCGCTCGTCGCCGCCTGGACGGCGAACATCGTCTTCCTCGGCGTCGGGACCTCGCTCTTCCTGCGCGCCCGCACCTAGCGCACCTAGCCCGACCGACGCGCCGGCGGGGGCGGTCGGTTGGCCAAGGAAATCCGTTGGCCCTACCGGCGTCGAAGGCAGGCGTGGGTCATCAGGCTGGTCCGTACGGTCTACTCGCGGATTTCCGGGCCGGCCGACCGCCCCCGCCGGCGCGTCGGTCGGGCTACCGTTTTTGCTCGGCGAGGACGCGCAACGCTTCTTCGAGGCGCTTCTGCTCGGCGCCGTACGCGGCCCAGTCGCCGCGGCGCAACGCGTCCTGGGCGCGCAGCCAGATCTCGAGCGCCCGCTGCGCGTGGACCCGGCCGCCAGCGTCGGGCGCGGCCGCCGTGGCGGGCGGCGGCGACGCCGCAGCCGTCCGCGCCCCGAAGACGCGCGAGAGGGACTGCTCGAGGGTCGGCTCCATCGCGATCTGATTGCCGTAGGCCACGATGACCCGGCGGAGCTCGGGCAGCGCCCCCTGCTCGGACGCCGCCAGATAGAGCGGCTGGACGTAGATCAGCGACTGGTCGATCGGAATCGCCAGGAGCGAGCCGCGGATCACCGTCGAGCCGCGCTGGTTCCAGAGCGACAGCTGCTGCGAGATCACCGGATCCTGATCGACCCGCGCGTCGATCTGCCGGGGCCCGTACACCAGCTTTTGCTTGGGGAAGTTGTAGACGATCAGGCGCCCGTAGTTTGGCGGATCCGAGCGGGCCGCGAGCCACGCGATCATATTGTCGCGCCGGCCGGGATTGAAGAGCGTGAGCAGAATAAACTCCTCCTTCTTCTCGCCCGGCAGCCGCATGATCGTGTAGTAGGGCTCCATCTCCCGATCCCGCCCCTCCACGGTCCGGCGCGGGACCTCCCAGAGGTCTTCCTTGTTGTAGAAGACCTGGGGATCCTCCATGTGGAAGGTCGCGTACTTGCGCGCCTGGATCTGGAAGAGACCCTCCGGGTAGCGGATGTGGGCGCGCAAGTCCACGGGCATCCGGTCGAGAGGCTTCAAGAGGCCGGGGAACGCCGAGGCGTAGACGCGCACGATGGGATCGGCCGGGTCGGCGAGGTAGAACTGCACCGTGCCGTCGTAGGCGTCGACGGTCACCTTCACCGAGTTCCTCACGTAGTTCCCGACGCCGGGCGCCGGATGCGAGTAGGGGTAGCGGTCGGTCGTCGTGTAGCCGTCGAGCATCCAGACGAGGCGGCCCGCGTCGCTGACGATCAGGTACGGATCCCCGTCGTACTTGAAGAACGGCGCGACTCGACGCGCGCGTTCCACGACCGTCCGGTAGATCATGACCCGGCTCTGGGGGGTGAGGTCGTTCGACAAGAGAATCTTTATCTCGCCGAAGCGCGCCGCGAAGGCGAGCCGCCGCGTCCAGGACGAGATCGGAACTCCCCCGGAGCCCGCGTACGCGGTGTAGACGTTCTGGTCGCCCGCCGGATAGTCCAGCTCCTGCGAGCGCGTCCGGACCAGCACGTACTCGTTCGACGTCTCGCCGTAGTAGATCTCCGGGCGCGTGACCGCGGGGAAGCCGCCCGTCGCGCGCGGCGGGATGTCCTTGACGAAGAACTCCGGCAATCCCTCGGGGGTGATCCGGTTCACGGGGCCGACGACGACGCCGTAGCCGTGCGTGTAGGTCAGGTGGGAGTTGATCCAGTTGGCCCCGCCCTGCAGGTGCTGGTAGCTCAGCTCGCGCGGCGAGAGCATGAGCTGCCGATACTCGCCGTTGATCAGGTAGCGGTCGTTGTCCACGTCCTGGAACTTGTAGTACGTGCGGATCTCCTGGAGCTGTCCGAAGGTGCGCTTGAGCGGCGCCTTGTCCCAGAGCCGGATGTTGCGGATCGTCGCCTCGTTGCGCTCGAGGGCCCGGGGGTCGAGCGCCTCGTCCGCCGGGAACACCTTCTCCTCGATCCGGTCGAGCCCGTACGCCTGGCGGGTCATCCGGATGTTGTGCTCGATGTACGGGCGCTCGGCGGCCAGCTCGTTCGGCGCGACGCGCAAGCGCTGGAGCAGCGCCGGGTAGGCGCCCAGCCCCAGGATCCACACGACGCCGAGGGCGCCGAGGCTGCCGGCGACGAGGCGGAGGCCGGGACGCCACACCTGGACGGCGCACGCCCCGGCCGCGAGCAGGGCCAGGACGGCCAGCCCGTCCAGCGCCGGTCGCGTCGCGTGGAGGTCGGTGTATGCCGCGCCGTAGACGATGCCCCGGGGCGAGAAGACGATCTCGAACCGGTCGAGCCAGAAGCCGACCGCCTTGAGCGCGAGCAAGGTCGCGCCGAGGAACAGCAGGTGCGTCCGCGCGCCCGCGGCGAGACGCGGGCCGCGTGTCGTCAGCACGAGGCTTCGCTGGAGCACGTACACGGCGAGCGTGAGCGCCACCGTGGCGGCGACCAGCGCGAGCGCCCACCCGTGGAGCAGGCGCCAGAGCGGCAGCTCGAAGACGAAGAACGCCAGGTCGCGCCCGAAGACCGGATCGGTGATCGCGAACGGGGTCCGGTTGAAGTAGCCGAGGATGGTCTCCCACGCCGCGCTGCCGCGGAGACCGGAGACCACCGCGATCAGGGTCAGGACCAGCGGCATGAGCCGGCGAAGCAGCGGCTCGATGACGACCCGGCCCGGCAGGCCGAGCTGGTCCTCGAGCTCCCAGTAGACGTCGGGCGGCGAGGTCCGTGCCGCAAAGGTCAGGTTCGCAAAGAGGAAGATCAGGACCGCGGCGGCGACCGCGGTGAAGAGCGAGCCCCGGAGCGAGAGTGTCGTGACGAAGACCTGGGTGTAGCCGACCTCCTCGAACCAGAGCCAGTCGGTGTAGAGCGGCACCAGCTGCGCCACGAGCACGACCACCACGAGGACGATCGCGGCCAGGAGCAGCGGCGGCAGCCGTCGCATGGGAGTCGGGGTCGCCCGCGCCCTACGTACCGTGGCGCCAGGACGCCAGGTAGGACGACTGCTGTGGCGTCAGGTCGTCGATCCGTATGCCGAGCGAGGCGAGCTTCAGCCGCGCGATCTCGAGGTCGATCTCGCGCGGGACCACGTACACTTTCCGCTCGAGTGTGCGCCCGCGCTTCACCATGAACTCGGCCGAGAGCGCCTGGTTGGCGAAGCTCATGTCCATGACCGCCGCCGGGTGCCCTTCCGCCGCCGCCAGGTTGATCAGCCGTCCCTCACCGAGGACGTAGACGCGCCGGCCGCCCTGGAGCGCGTACTCCTCCACGAACGGGCGCATCGCGCGCCGGGACGTCGCCATGCGGCCAAGCGCTTCCAGATCGATCTCCACGTTGAAGTGGCCGGAGTTGGCGAGGAGCGCGCCGTCCTTCATCCGCGCGAAGTGCTCCTGCCGGATGACCGAGGTGTTGCCGGTCACGGTCACGAAGACGTCGCCGGCCTCGGCGGCCGCCGCCATGGGCATGACCTGGAAGCCGTCCATCACGGCCTCGAGAGCGCGCATCGGCTCGACCTCGGTGACGATCACGTGGGCGCCCATGCCCTTGGCCCGGGACGCGACGCCGCGCCCGCACATGCCGTAACCCGAGACGACCACCGTGCGGCCGGCGAGCAGGATGTTCGTGGCGCGCAGGATGCCGTCGATCGTGGACTGGCCGGTGCCGTAGCGGTTGTCGAACAGGTGCTTGGTGTCCGCGTCGTTGACGGCGATCACCGGAAACGCGAGCACCCCCTCCTTCTCCATCGCCCGCAGCCGGATGACGCCCGTGGTGGTCTCCTCGGTGCCGCCGATGACGTCGGCGACGAGGTCGCCCTTGCGCTTGCCCTCGCCGTGGAGCTGCGAGATCAGGTCGGCGCCATCGTCCATCGTGACCTGCGGCCGCGTGCCGAGCACGGCTTCGAGGTGGCGGTAGTAGGTCGCGTTGTCCTCGGCCTTGATCGCGAAGACGGGGATCTCGTGCTCGCGTACGAGCGCCGCGGCGGTGTCGTCCTGGGTGGAGAGCGGATTCGAGGCGCAGAGCGCCACCTGGGCCCCGCCGGCCTTCAGCGTGAGCATGAGCACCGCCGTCTCCGTGGTCACGTGAAGGCACGCCCCGAGGCGGATGCCCTTGAGCGGCTGCTCCTTCGCGAAGCGCTCGCGCACCTGCCGGAGCACGGGCATGGACAGCTCGGCCCATTCGATCCGGGCGCGCCCCTCCGCCGCGAGCCCGGCATTCTTGACGTCGTGGTCCATCATCGCGGTCGCGTCCTTTCGGTGCGTACATCCCGTCCCGGCGGCGGGGCCGCCGGAACGGGCGGGGTGGTCAGCGGACGGCGATCCTACACGCCGGCGTCGTCCCGGAGGTCCTTGACGCGGTCGGTCCGCTCCCAGGTGAAGTCGGGCTCGGAGCGGCCGAAGTGCCCATACGCGGCGGTCTTCCGATAGATCGGCCGGCGCAGGTTCAGGTACTTGATGATCCCGGCGGGTGTGAAGTCGAAGTGGCGGCGGACCAGCCCCTCGAGGACGTGGTTCGGAACCTTGCCCGTCCCGGCGGTGTCCACCATGATCGAGACGGGATCGGCGACGCCGATCGCGTACGCGACCTGCACCGTCGCCCGCGCGGCGAGCCCGGCGGCGACGATGTTCTTGGCAACGTGCCGCGCCATGTAGCACGCCGAACGATCCACTTTCGTCGGGTCCTTCCCCGAGAAGGCGCCGCCGCCGTGCGGGCACGAGCCGCCGTAGGTGTCGACGATGATCTTGCGCCCGGTGAGGCCCGTGTCGCCCATGGGCCCGCCGGTGACGAAGCGGCCGGTCGGGTTGACGTGGAAGACGCACGTCTTGCGATCGATCAGCTCGGCCGGGATCGTGGGCAGGATCACCTGCTCGATCACGTCCTCACGGATGCGCTCGGTGGAGATTTCGTGGCCATGCTGCGTCGAGATGACCACGGTCTCGACGGCGCACGGCTGGCCGTCGACGTAGCGGACGCTGACCTGCGACTTGCCGTCGGGCCGCAGATAGTCGATCGCGCCCGACTTGCGCCGCTCGGTGAGGCGCATGACGAGCTTGTGCGCGAGCATGATGGGCATCGGCATCAGCTCGGGGGTTTCCGTGCACGCGTAGCCGAACATGAGCCCCTGGTCGCCCGCGCCCAGGCTGTCGACGCCCATCGCGATGTCGGACGACTGCTCGTCGATGGCCGCGATGACGCCGCACGTCTCGTAGTCGAACCCGAACTTCGCCCGCACGTACCCGACGTCCTTGATGGTGTCCCGGGCCACGCGCGGAATGTCGACGTAGCAGTTGGTCGTGATCTCGCCCGCGACGACGACGAGGCCGGTCGTCAAGAGCGTCTCGCACGCCACACGCCCCACCGGATCCTGGGCGATGATCGCGTCCAGGACCGCGTCGGAGATCTGATCGGCGATCTTGTCGGGATGTCCCTCGGTCACCGACTCCGACGTGAACAGGTGCTCGTCCCGGGCCATCTCTCCCCCCCGCATTCGCGAATTCGCGTCACTGTAGCACGGCGGCTCGGCGCGCCTCAAGGCGACCCGTCGCGGAGGCGCCGCTTCATCTCGTCGAGCAGCGGCACCGTCCACGGGTCGACCCCGCGCAGGACGGCCAGGTAGTAGGCGACCCACTGGCCGAGGTACGTCAGCGACAGCAGCCGCGTCAGACGGCTGCGGCCCCGCGCCCAGGCCTCGCTGAGCCCGCCGGCCGCCGGCGCGACGAGCTCCCGCATCAGGGCGTAGCGACGCGCGATTTCCGGAGACTCGGCCGGGTCCCGGAGCAGGACGAGATGGAGCCCCCTCCCGTCGGGGATGCGCCACGCCTCGATCTCGTTGTGATTGATCTCGGGAACGGTCCCCGCGAGCGCGAAGGTTTTGGCGAACTCCTCGAGGTCCGTCTTCCACCGGTAGGCCACGGCCGCCACCCCCCCGGCGCCGTACACCACCGGGAGCCGCGCGCCGATCTCGAGGGCAATCCGCTTCGCCTGGTTGTCGGCCGCGGGGCGCTCGGCCGACAGGCTGTCGCCCAGCGCCTGCAGCGCCTCGATCGCCTCGTCCTCGTCTGCCGCGCTCGCCACCTCCACATCGCAGGCGCGGAGCGCCGCGACCGCCGGCAGCAGCAGGTAGCCGAGCGCCATGCGGGGCATGAGCCCGGCGGGCAGCACGACGCGCGCCAGGTCGTGCGCCGCGGCCAGCCCTGCGAGCGCGCCGCCCGACGTGATTGCCACGACCGGCACCCCGCGCGCGATGGCCGTCTCGGTGGCAGAGAGCACCTCCTCGGTCTCGCCCGAGTACGACGAGGCGATGACGAGCGCGTCGCGCCCGACCGCCGCGGGCAGGCCGTAGTCGCGGTGCACGACGATCGGAACGTCGACGCGGTCGAGGCCGCACGCTGCGAGCACGTCGCCGCTCGCGGCCGAGCCGCCCATCCCGGCGAGAACGACGAGGCGCGGCCGCCGGCCGGAGGGCGGTGGCGCCACTGGCAGCGCCCGCGCGCGGCGGCACTGGGCCGGGAACTCGGCGAGGACGCGGCGCGTCCCCTGCCGGTCCAGGCGGTCGAGGGTCGCGAGGTCGTCGAGCATCACCGGCAGCGCGCCTCGAGCCGCGTCCACAGCTCGTGCGCCGGGCCGTCGAGGGGCCACACGAGCAGCAGCGCGATGCCCTGGTAGATCCGCTCGAAGCCGGCCTCGGACACCGAGACGGTCTGCACCGGTCCCCACCCGAGCGCGGCGCCGGGGCTCCAGCTGAGCCGCGCCTCGACCCCGATCCACTCGTCCACGAGCGTCACCTCGCTCGGGCCGTTGACGCGCCCCGCGCTGCCGAGCGACGGTCGCCCGGGCAGAGTCAGGTAGCGTCCCGGCGCGTCACCCGCGGTCAGCACGAGGTTCCACTGCACGGCCCATCGCCCGTCGAGACGCCCGGCGAGACCGTCGGCCGCGGACAAGCGATAGCGCGCTTCGAGAGAGGGGCCGGAGACCGTCACGCGCTTGTCCACCGCGATCGGCAGCGCCGCGTCGGCCGGCGTCAGGGTCACGGTGACCGCGCCCTCGCGCTCGGCGACGGCGTGGCGCAGCGACACTCCGCCCAGCGCGGCGCGACACGTTTTCCAGGGCGCGACCGGGTCGAGCTCGCCGTCCCCCCCGAACAGCCCGTCCAGGAGCGAGGCGCGCCGGAAATCGTCGTACGCGAGCAGCGCCGCCAGCCCGGCTTCCTTCGCGCCCGGCGCGTCGTGAATCGTCCGCGCCGTCCCGTTCCCGGCCGCGGCGGGCGCCGCCACGCCGGCGTGGTACGCCTCGCGCCGCCGCGTCAGCACGTCGGCGAGGTCGAGCGCCCTCGGCAGGTAACCGATCTCGGTCACGCTCCCGCCGCGCGCCGGATGCAGGGTCACGACCAGCTCGCGCGTGCGCGCCGTCACCTCGACGGCTCCGTCGCCGTTGACGTCGGCGTCGACCGCGGCGGGGCCGGCGAGGCCCGCAGCGTCGAGCACCGCCTCGGCCTCGAGCAGCGCGCTCTTCACGGCCCGCCGGAGGTGCGGCAGATAGCAGCCGCCGAAGACCCCGTGCCAGTACGCGTCGTTCGCCTGGCCGCGCAGGATCGCGTCGCGCGCGGCGGACACGGGCGGCGCGCTCGCGGGCGCCGCCGCGGCCCACTCGGAGAGGCGCACCATCTTCCAGTACGTGTCGCCGACCTCGGGGTACTTCACCAGAAAGCCGCGCCAGAATCCGCCACGCAGCATCTCGACGAAGCGGTCGGCGCCCTCGCGTCCGGCGAGCTCGTGCTTGGCCGCGTCCAGGGCCTCGGCCGTCGCCGCGGGCAGCGCCCACTCCCCCATCTCACGGTAGGATGCGGTCGGCAGGTAGACGCGTCCCGTCGGCGCCACGGCGTCGACCACCTCGCCGAGCGTGGACAGGCGGAGCCACGGCGTCCCGAGGAGACGGTCGAAGAAGCGATCGAGCCAGCCGTCGCGGTAGACGTGCTCCCACGTGCCGGGCCAAACGCCGAACTTCTCACCGTCGTCCACCACGGTGAGCGCCGTCACGCGGTCCCGCCGCTCACCGAGATACTCCAGTGTCTTGCCGACCTCGGCGAACGGGATCAGGTAGCGAAGCCGCTGACTGATCGGGAACACGCCGAGTGTGTGACCCTGTTCTTCGGTGAGGTAGTAGCCGCCGAGCGTGTCGGGCTCGACTCCGGCGAGCGCGAAGTGGCTGTCGTCGACGAGCACGTACTCGACGCCGGCCTCGCGCAGGACGCGTGGCAGATGCGGCTCCCAGACGCGCTCGGCGAGCCACATGCCGCGCGGTCGCACGCCGAAGCTGGTCCCGAGAAACTCGCTCAGGCGCTCGATCTGGCTCCGCTTGTCGCGATCCGGCAGGATTGCGAGTATAGGCTCGTAGAAGCCGCCGGTGAGGATCTCGACCTGGCCCCGCGCCACCACCTCACCGAGCAAGTCGAAGGCCGCACGCCCGTGCTCGCGCAGCCAGAGGAGCAGGCTGCCGCTGCAGTGGACCGTGACACGAACCTCCGGCCGCGCCGCCAGACGCTCCAGAAACGGACGGTAGGCGCGCTCGGTCGCCTCGGCGAACACGCCGTCGAAGTTGCCCATCGGTTGGTGGTTGTGGACGCCGAAGCAGAGGCGCAGCGGCGCATCCGTCACGTCCCGTCACTCACGCCCGAGGTCCCGGTGGGCGAGCGTCGCCGCGAAGCCGAGTCCCGTGACGAACCGGCTCAGCTCCTCGGCGAGCGTCACCGAGCGGTGGCGTCCGCCGGTGCAGCCGATCGCCACCGTCAGGTACGCCTTCCCCTCCCGCTGATACGCCGGGAGGAGGAAGGCGAGGAGGTCCTGGAGCCGGCCGAGCAGCTCGCCGGTCTCGCGCTGCCCCATCACGAACGCGTGCACGCGCGCGTCGCGGCCGTCGAGAGGCTTGAGCCCCTCGACGAAGTGAGGGTTGGGCAGGAAGCGGACATCGAAGACGAGATCGGCCTCGAGCGGGATGCCGAACCGGTAGCCGAAGGAGACGAGGGAGACCGCCAGCCCGGGACGCGCCCCCGGCGTCACGTACGCCTCGACGAGACGCTCCTTGAACTGGTGCACCGTGATCCCCGAGGTGTCGATCACGCGGTCGGCGATCTCGCGCATCTGCGACATCATCTTGTGCTCGGCCCGGATCCCGTCGAGCACGGTCCCGTCGCCGGCGAGCGGATGGCGCCGGCGCGACTCCTGGTAGCGCCGCACCAGCGAGTCCTCGCTCGCCTCGAGGAACAGGACCTCGACCCGGTGGCCGCGCTCCCGCAGCGCGCCGAGCGCCTCCAGCAGATGCTCGAGGTACTCGCCCTCGCGTACGTCCACGCCCAGGGCCACGCGCTGGATGCGGTGCTCGGCGCCGGCGATCAGATCGGCGAAGGTCGGAATCAGCGTCGTCGGCAGGTTGTCGACGCAGAAGAAACCCATGTCCTCGAAGGACTTAATCGCGTAGCTCTTTCCGGCTCCCGACAGCCCCGTGATGACGACGAAGTGGATCGGCGTGCTCATCGTTTACGTCCGGGG
>JBOHQB010000444.1:0-11581 GCA_050731995.1 Candidatus Rokuibacteriota bacterium | reverse complement strand
ATCGGGACCAGTACGACACCTCGTAGATGTTGAAGAGGAAGAACGGCGTGGGCAGCAGCATGATCTCGACCGGCATGGTCGGCACGCCGTTCCAGTCGTACTCGCCGAAGAGCGCCAAGAGTATTTTGGTGAAGACGTCGGCCCTGGACGGTCCGCCCATCTCGCGGATCCGCGCGCGCGCCTTCGCCATCGCCGGGTCGTTCGTCGGCACGCCCGCGAGCTTCATGGCGAAGTAGGCCTTGATGGTGGCGGACAGGTTCGTCTCGCCGCCCGGGAACAGGTCGAAGCCCCCGTCCGCGCGCTGCGCCCGGCGGACGTAGCGGACGGCCTTGCGCTCCCGCTCCCGATTCACCCGGTCGAGCAGGTGGCAGAGCAGGAGGTACTCCGAGGTGATGGTGGTGTTCGCTTCCAGCTCGCCGACCCAGTGGCCGTCCGCGGCCTGGCAGGAGAGTAGGCGGGACTGCGCGCGGGCGACCGCCTCGTCGAGGGCCGTCACGGACGCTGATGGTAACATGCGGGCTCGGCCCGCGACTACATGGACCTGCTCCTCGGCACGCTCGCGCTGCGCCCCTACGTGTTCGTCTTCTTCGCCGTCTACCTCGCGGCGGCCTCGGCGGACCTGGGCTGGCGCCGCACCGTCGCATTCGCCCTCTGGGTCGGGCCCGTCGCCCTCCTCGCCGAGCTGACGTCGACGCGCACCGGCTTTCCCTTCGGCCTCTATCACTACACCGGGACCACGCGGGGCCACGAGATCTTCGTCGCCGACGTGCCGCTCATGGACCCCCTGTCGTTCACCTTCCTCGCGTACGGCGCCTTCTGCCTGGCGCGCGCGACGCTGGGGTCCCGGCGGCGGCCGTCGTGGGCACTGGCGCTTCTGAGCGGCGTCCTCATGATGCTCATCGACGTGGTGGTCGATCCGCTCGCGGTGCGCGGCGAGCGGTGGTTCCTGGGCCGCATCTTCGAATACGCGGAGCCGGGCCCGTACTTCGGCGTTCCGATGAGCAACTTCGCGGGCTGGATCCTGGTGGGCGCCGTCGGGGTGGGGGGCTATCTCCGGGTGGCTGGATGCGCCGGGGCACCAAGACCCGGGGGTGTCCGTCCGGGAATCGCGCTATACTACTGCGTAGTTGGCTTCAACTTGGCGGTGACCGCCTGGCTCGAGGAATGGGCGCTCCTGCTCTCCGGCGGAGCGCTGCACGCGGTCCTCGCCGGCGTGCTCTACACCGTCGCGAAGCGCGCGACGTCGACCGCGCGCGACAGGGGACTCGACGCCGAATGAGCGTTCCGCTTTCGCAGATGATCAAGGTCGCGTCGTACGTTCTCAAGCAGCGGCTGCTCGGGCGCGAGCGCTATCCGCTCGTGCTCATGCTGGAGCCGCTCTTCCGCTGCAACCTCGCCTGCGCGGGGTGCGGCAAGATCCAGTACCCGGCGCACCTGCTCAAGCGCCACCTCACCGTCGAGCAGTGCCTCGCGGCCGTCGACGAGTGCGGCGCACCCATCGTCAGCATCCCGGGGGGCGAGCCGCTGATGTACCCGGAGATCGGCCGGCTCGTGACGGAGCTCATCGCGCGGCGTACGTACGTGTACCTCTGCACGAACGCCGTCCTCCTGAAAGAGAAGCTCGCCGAGGGGCTCTTCGCCCCCTCGAGATACTTCTCGTTCAGCGTTCACATGGACGGGCTGCGCGAAGAGCACGACGAGGCGGTCTGCCGCGACGGCGTCTACGACGAGGCGGTCGAGGGCATCCGCGAGGCGCTGCGCCGGGGCTTCCGCGTGACGACCAACTCGACGCTCTTCGACGGCGCCTCGCCGATCCGGATGCAGATGTTCTTCGACGAGATGATGGACCTCGGCGTCGAGGGCATGATGGTCTCGCCGGGCTACTCCTACGCGAAGGCGCCCGACCAGGAGCACTTCCTGCGCCGCCAGAAGACGAACGAGCTCTTCCGCAAGATGCTCGAGAATCCCAAGCCGCGCTGGCGCTTCAACCAGTCCCCGCTCTTCTTGCAGTTCCTGATGGGCAAGCGCGAGTTCGAGTGCACGCCCTGGGGTAACCCGACGTACAACCTCTTCGGCTGGCAGCGACCGTGTTACCTGCTGCAGGAGGGCTACGCGGCCACCTTCAAGGAGCTGATGGAGACGACCCGGTGGGAGCGCTACGGCCGGGCGAGCGGCAACGATAAGTGTCAGGACTGCATGGTCCACTGCGGCTACGAGCCCACCGCCGTCAACCACGCGTTCGGCTCGCTCCGTGGCTTCCGCGATACCGTCGTCTCCACGCTGACCGGCAAGCTCTGATGGCGCCCGAGCGGAGCCTCGAGGACTGGGCGCCCGTCCTCGGCCAGGGCGTCACCCTCGAGGAAGTGGTGGATCTCGCCTTCGACTATCGCGGCGACGTCACGATCGAGCTCGCGGACGGCGGCACGCTCGTCGGCTACCTCTTCAATCGCGACCGGGAGGCCTCTCCGCCGTACGTGGAGGTGGTGGGCGCGGACGGCGCCTCGCGGACCATCCCGTACGCCGAGATCCGCGTCGTCCGATTCACCGGGAGGGACACGGCTGCCGGCACGTCTTGGCAGGCGTGGAAGGAGCGCAAGGCGGCCGCGAAGGCCGCCGGGGGCGCGTGACCCGGCTTCTTGTCCTCACCGCGGTTGACGTCGAGGCCCGCGCCCTCGCCCGGCACCTGGGGCTCACGCGGGATCCCACGAGTCGATGGCCGCATTTTTCCGGTGGCGTCATCGAGATCGCGACCGTCGGCCTGCGGGCCTCCCGACTCGTCGAGCGCGCCGAACGCTTCCGCACCCACGACCTCTGCGTCTCCGCCGGCGCGTGTGGCGCGCTCGCGCCCGAGCTGTCCGTGGGAGAGCTCGTCGTGCCCCAGGTCGTCATCGGACCCGACAGCCGCCGCTGGCCGGCGGCGCCGCTGCGCGGGCTCGCCGGCGCCGGCGCGCTCCTGAGCGTCGCAGAGGTCGTCGAGAGCGCCGCGCAGAAGTCGCGGCTCTGGCTCGAGACGGGCGCGTGCGCGGTGGACATGGAGTCGGCGGCGATCCTCGCGTGGGCCGGCGGCCGGGGCGTGCCGGCCGCCGTCGTGCGCGGCGTCTCCGACGACGCCACGCGGGGCATCCCGGCGCCGCTCGCCGCCGCGGTGGGCGACGACGGCCGTGTCCGGCCGCTGCGCGCCGTCACCGCCGCGCTCTCCCGGGCGAGCGCGCTCGGCGACCTCATGGCGCTTCGCGCGGGGACCGAGGCCGCGCTCAAGGCCGTGGCCGGCGCGCTCGCGCGAGTCGCGCGGGAGGCGAGCCGGTGAGGGCTTTGCGAGCCGCAGCCCGGCAGGAGGAGCCGCAGCCGCAGGCGAGGCGACGCTGTGTAGAGACGGGCGAGGCGAGTCTGTGAGGGCTTTGCGAGCCGCAGCCCGTTCGACGGACGAGGCGAGTCTTCTGTAGTGGCGGCCGACGCGCTCGTCACCGGCGGCACCGGCTTCGTCGGCGCCAATCTCGTGCGTGAGCTCGTCGCCGCGGGCGCGCGCGTGCGCGTGCTCGTGCGGCCGTCGAGCGATCGGCGGGCGCTCGCCGGCGTGCGCGGCCTCGACTACTGCGAGGGCGACCTGCTCGACGCCGGCTCGCTCCGCCGCGCCGTGGCCGGCGTGTCGAGCGTGTACCACGTGGCCGCCGACTACCGACTCTGGGCGCGCGACCCCGACGAGCTCTACCGCACCAACGTCGACGGCACCCGCGGTGTCCTCGACGCCTGCGGCGAGGCCGGTGTCGGCCGGGTCGTGTACACCTCGACGGTGGGCGCGCTCGGCATCCCCGGGGACGGCTCGCCCGGCGTCGAGACGACGCCCGTCACTCTCGCGGCCATGGTCGGGCCGTACAAGGCGTCGAAGTTCCTCGCCGAGCAGGTCGCCCTCGAATTCGCCGGCCGGGGTCTGCCGGTCGTCATCGTGAATCCCTCGGCGCCCATCGGTCCCTGGGACGTGAAGCCCACGCCGACCGGGCAGATGATCGTGAACTTCATGCGCGGTCGCATGATCGGCACGCTCGACACCGGGCTGAATCTCGTCCACGTGCGCGACGTCGCGCGCGGCCACGTGCTGGCGGCCGAGCGCGGGCGCGCGGGCGAGAAGTACATCCTCGGCAACGCCAACCTCTCGCTCGCCGAGATCGGCGGACTGCTCGCCCCGCTCACGGGGCGCCGCGCGCCGCGCCTCCGCGTCCCGTACGTCGTCGCGTGGTCGGCGGCCGCGTGCATGGAGGGCGTGGCGCGCCTCACCGGTGGCGCGCCGGCCGTCCCGCTCGCGGCGGTTCGGATGGCGAAGAAGCGGATGTACTTTTCGGCGGCCAAGGCGGTGCGCGAGCTCGGGTTGCCGCAGACGGACGTGCGGGTGGCGCTGCGTGACGCCGTGACCTGGTTCGCGGAGCACGGGTACGCGCCGGTGCGCGCGCGCCCCGCCCTGGCGTCGTGAGCCTCACGTCGCTCAGCGCGCGGCTCACGCGCCGGAGCCGCTCCAACTTCTACTACGCGTTCCTGACGCTGCCGCGGCCCCGGCGCGAGGCGCTCTATGCCGTGTACGCGTTTTGCCGGACGGTGGATGACATCGCCGACCTCGGCGGCGACCCCGACGCCGCGCGCGCGGCGCTCCGAAGGTGGCGCGAAGAGGTCGCGCGCTGCTACGCCCCCGGCCCGGGGCCGGAGCACCCGATCGCGCGCCAGCTCGCCGACGCCGTCCGCGCGTTCCCGATCCCGCGCGCGGCCCTCGAGGCGATCATCGAGGGGTGCGAGATGGACCTCTCGCACGTCGTGTACGCGACCGCCGAGGAGCTCTACCCGTACTGCTACCGCGTCGCGTCGGCCGTCGGGCTCTGCTGCATCGAGATCTTCGGCTACACCGACCCGCGCGCGCGAGAGTACGCGGTGAGCCTCGGCACGGCGCTCCAGCTGACGAACATCATCCGCGACGTCGGCGCCGACGCCCGCGCCGGGCGCGTGTATGTGCCGCGCGAGGACCTCGCACGGTTCGGTGTCGCCGTCGACGACCTCGTCGCGGGCCGCCACACCGAGGCGTTCGTCCGGCTGATGGAGCGCCAGACGGCGCGCGCGCGTGGCTTCTATCGCGCGGCGCGCGAGGCCTACCCGGTCGCCGACGCCCGCGCGCTCGTGCCCGCGGAGATCATGGGGCGCATCTACGGAGCGCTCCTCGACGAGATCGAGCACCGCCGCTTCCGGGTCTTCGGCGATCGCGTGACCCTGCCCGCCCGGCGCAAGGTCGCGATCGCGCTCCGATGCTGGGCCTCCGCGCGCTTCGCCCGCGCGGCGTGAGGGCAGCCCCGCCGGAGGCGAGGCTAGGATGGTCGTGCGAAGCCGACGGCGCTCGGGCATGCCGTGGGCTTGCGAGCCCGCAGGCCGCCCGGCGGCCGAGGCGAGCCTGCGAGAATCAGCCCCGCCGGAGGCGAGCCCAGTAAGATGAAGGCCGCGGTGTTCGTGGGGCAGGGGCGGCTGGCGGCACGCGACTGGCCGCGCCCGCGCGTCGGCCCGGGCGAGCTCTTGCTGCGCGTGCGCGGCTGTGGGCTCTGCGGCTCCGACATCGCCAAGATCGTGAACCCCGCGACCTCGCATCCCGCGGTCTTCGGCCACGAGCTCGTCGGCGACGTCGTCGAGGCGGGCGAGGACACGGCGGGGTTCAGCGTGGGCGATCGCGTCGTCACCGCCCACCACGTGCCCTGCGGTGACTGTCACTACTGTGCGCGGGGCAGCCACTCGATGTGCCACGCCTTCAAGACGTCGTCCCTCGATCCAGGCGGCTTCGCTGAATTCGTGCGCGTGCCGGCGCCGAACGTGCGCCACGCGACGTTCCGTCTGCCCGACCACCTCACCGACGAGGAGGGCACCTTCGTCGAGCCGCTGGCGTGCGTGCTCCGCGCCGTGGAGCGCTCGGGGGTGCGGCGCGGCGACACCGCGGCCGTCGTCGGGCTCGGCTCGATCGGCTGCCTGTTCGTCCAGCTGCTCCGCCGGGCCGGCGCGACCGTCGGCGGCGTGGACCCGATCGTCGATCGCGCGGCCCTGGCGCGGGGGCTGGGCGCGGACGTGGCGGGCGCGGACGAGGAGGTCGCGACGGCGCTCCGCGCGCGCTCGGGTGGCCGGGGCGCCGACCAGGTCTTCGTCACTGGCGGCGGCACGCGCGTGCTGCCGTGGGCCGCAGCGCTTGCCCGCGACGGCGGCCAGGTCCACTTCTTCGCGGGCGACGAGGACGGGACGCTGCCGTTGCCGCTCGCGACGCTCTACCACCGCGAGCTGACGCTCACCGCGACCTATTCGTCGTCGCCCGCCACGCTCGGACGCGCGTTCTGGCTCCTCGCGGCGGGCAAGGTGGAGGTCGATCGCCTCATCACACATCGCCTGCCGCTCGAGCGCCTCGCGGAGGGCGTCGAGCTGATGCGGTGCCGCGAGGCGCTGAAGGTGTACGTGACGCCGTGAGAGCGATGGTCTTCCACGGCCCGGGCGATCTCCGCTTCGAGGAGAGACCCGTGCCGGCGCCGGAGCCGGGCGAGGTCGTGGTGAAGATCGAGGCCGCGCTCACTTGTGGCACCGACGTCAAGGCGCTGCGCCGCGGGCACCCCGTGATGATCCCGGTCGTGCCGACGGTCTTCGGCCACGAGCTCGCCGGCACCGTGAGCGCGGTCGGCGCCGGCGTGAGACATCTCCGCGAGGGCGATCGTGTCGTGGCCGCGAACTCCGCGCCGTGTGGCGCCTGCCGGCTCTGCCAGGCGGGCCGGCCGAACCTGTGCGAGGACTTGCTCTTCGTCAACGGCGCGTATGGCGAATACATCGCGCTGCCGCCGCGCCTGACCGCGGTCAACGTCGTGCGCCTCGGGCGCGGGACCGCCGCGGCGCGCGCCGCCTTCGCCGAGCCGCTCGCGTGCGCGCTCGGCGGGATCGAGCGCGCGCGGGTCGAGCCGGGGCAGACCGTTGCGGTCTTCGGCCACGGCCCGCTCGGCTGCCTGCTCGCGATGGTGGCGGCGGCGCGCAAGTGTCGCGTGCTCCTCGTCGGCAAGGCCGGCTGGCGCCTCGAGCGCGTCCGCGCGCTCGGGATCGGCGAGTGCCTGGACGCCGGCGCCTCCGGCGATATCGTGGCCGCGCTCCGCGCGGCTACCGGCGGTCGTGGGCCGGAGGTCGCGGTGGACGCGACGGGACGGCCGGAGGTCTGGGAGCAGGGGATGCATGCGGTGGGCCGTGGAGGCAGCGTGGTATTCTTTGGGGGCTGTGCGCCCGGCACGCGCGTCGCGCTCGACACGCGCCGGGCGCATTACGAGGAGCTCACGCTGGTGGGCGCGTTCCACCACACGCCGGAGCTGATCCGCCGCGCGGTCGAGCTGCTGGAGTCCGACGCGGTGGCGCCCGAGGGGCTGCTCACGCATCGCATGGGGCTGGAGCATGTGAGGGAGGCGCTGGATCTGATGGCGCGCGGCGAGGCGCTGAAGGTGCTGATCACGCCATGACGCCGTGCGTGCGCACGCTCGTGCTGGCCCTGTCGCTCGTCGCGCTCGCGGCGCCGGCCTCCGCCTATGACCCGAAGGAAACGTTCCTCAAGGGCTCGGTCGTCCTGTCGGGTGAGGGCGGAGGGGGTGCGCAGTTCAACCTCGAGGGGTTCAGCGACTGGTCGAAGCTCGACTACTTCTTCTTCGGCGGCCGCGTCGGCTATCTGCCGTTCGAGCCGGCGGGGCCGGGGCCGCTCTGGGGCTCGTTCGAGATCGGGCTGGAGCCCTACGTCCAGTACTACACGAGCCCCGGCGACGCGTACTGGGTCGGCGCGTTCCTGACCTTCAAATGGCACTTCCTCGGCCTCGGGCGCATCGTCCCGTACGCCGAGCTGGGGGCGGGCGTCGGCGGCACCAATCTCAAGGTCCGTGAGATCCGCTCGGACTTCGCGTTCATGTTGCAGGGCGGCCTGGGCGCCTCGGTCTTCGTGACCGACCGCACCGCGATCTACGCAGGCGCGCGCTACCTGCACAACTCCAACGGCGGCACGTCAAGCCCGAACCGCGGCTACGAATCGATCAACGGGGTCGGCGGGGTGTCGTTCTTCTTCGAGTGAGGGCGCCATGACAACCACCATTGCGGAGATCCTGCTCGCCGGGCCGCGCGGCTTCTGCGCCGGCGTCGAGCGGGCGATCGATGTCGTCGAGGTCGCGATCGAGGTCTGCGAGCCGCCCGTCTACGTGCGCAAGGAGATCGTCCACAACCAGCACGTCGTCGAGACGCTGCGCCAGAAGGGCGCGATCTTCGTGGACGAGCTCGACGAGGTGCCCGACGGCGCCACGGTCGTTTTCAGCGCCCACGGGATCTCGCCCGCCGTGCGCGAGGACGCGCGCCACCGGGGATTGCGCGTCATCGACGCGACGTGCCCGCTCGTCACGAAGGTCCACCTCGAGGCGATCCGGTACGCGCGCGAGCGGTACTCGATCGTGCTGATCGGCCACCAGGACCACGACGAGGTCATCGGCACCCTCGGCGAGGCGCCCGACCGCATCCACGTCATCGCGTCCGCGGCGGACGTGGACAAGCTGGAGGTTCCGGATCCCGACAAGGTCGCCTACCTGACGCAGACGACACTCTCGGTGGACGACACGCGCGACGTGATCGAGGCACTCCGCCGCAAGTTCCCGAAGATCGTCGGCCCCTCGCGCAACGACATCTGCTACGCGACGCAGAACCGTCAGGCGGCGGTCAAGCGCCTGGCGGGCGACGTGGACGTGCTGCTCGTCATCGGCTCGTCCAACTCGTCGAACGCCATCCGCCTCGTCGAGGTCTCGCGCTCCGCGGGCACGCGCGCCCACCTCATCAACGACGCGCGCGACATCCGTCCCGAGTGGCTGGCAGGCGCCCGCCGCGTCGGCGTCACCGCGGGCGCCTCCACGCCGGAGGTGCTCGTCAGCGAGACCGTCGCCGCGCTCCGGAGCGAGGGCGTCCCCGTGCGCGAGGTCCACGTCGTCGAGGAGGACGTGCGCTTCGCGCTGCCCCAGGAGCTCGAGCAGATGGCCCACGAGCGCGGGCGGACGCTGCCGTCGCGGACGGCGATGCGCCAGTCGATTTAAATGGGGGGCCCCGACATGGCCCCCCAAACCCCCCAGCGTTCGGAGCGCCCCGGCAAAGCCGTGGCGCTCCTCGATCACGGGGGCGGCTCGACGCCCGGACCGCCCGCCGCGTCACCTGCGGACGGGACTCCCGGTCACGCTACACGGAGATTTTTGCGCGGAGGCGCGCGGCATCGGCGGCCAACGTGCGGTCCGACCAGACGGTGAGCGCCGAGCGGACCACGAGGGCGCGCACGGCCGAGCGGGAGATCTTGATCGGCTGCGTCGCGGCGAGCGGGTTCGGGTGCGCGGCGATCGCGCCGAGCGTCCCGAGGCCGATGAGCAGCGGCCAGGCGCACGCCAGACGCATCCGCCACTCCGCCCGCGGCACCGCCAGGGTGTAGCGCCACGCGACGTCGTAGTGGTCGAGCGCCAGCCGGAGCATCTGGTCGAGCAGCGGCCGGGCGCGCCGCGCGCGCTCGGCGTCGAGCAGGTCGCCGGGGACCAGGCCGAGCGTGGCCAACTCACGGCCGGGGAGATAGCACCGGCCCTGGCGCAGATCGCCGGGCACGTCGCGCAGCACGTTCGTGAGCTGGAGCGCCTTGCCGAAGCGCACGCCCGACGCGTTCATCGCGGCGCGATCCCAGCCGGCGAGCCGGCGCCGGTGATCCATGTGGAGCGTCGTCCAGAACTCGCCGACGCACCCAGCGACGAGGTACGTGTAGCGATCGAGATCGTCCCGCGTCTCGAGGGCGCCGAGCGCCGTGGCGTCCTCGCCCGGGAAGCGTGAGAGGTCGAAGAGCATCCCCTCGGTGAGCGTGGCCAGCACGCCCCGGACGGCCGTCGCGTCGGCCAGGGGAAGGGACTGCACCCGCGCCAGGATCTCCTCGACCCGCTCCAGGAGACGTCGCTCGGCGGCGTGCGCCTGATACGACACGCACGCGCGCGCCACCGCGCCCACGTCCGCCGCCCGGCCCGCGAACGCCACGCGCAGGGCCCAGAGGTGCGCCGTACGATCGGCGCGCGGGATGAGGCGAGTGTCGGCGACGGTGTCGGCCGCGCGCGCGAGGAGGTACGCGAGTCCGATCGGCTCGCGCAGCCCGCGCGGGAGAACGGCGAGCGAGATGTAAAAGCTCCGGCTCACGCGCCGGAGCAGGTCACCCAGGGGATCGGTCAATCGTAGTCGAACGGACGGCGCGGCGGGTCGGGCGTGTCCTTGGCCTTCTTCAAGCCCTCCTGGAACTTCCGATCGAGGACCGATCCCTTCTTGCCCTCCGCCTCGACACCCTGGCGGAACCGTTCCTCGATGTCGGCCGACCGCGAGCGGAGCTTGTCGAGCGCGGCGCCGAGGTCGCCGACGGCCCGCTTGGGCGGCGGCGTCTCGTGCGCGATCACGGCCGCGAGCTCGGGATCGATCGTGAGCTTGGCCTCGCAGCACGGGCACGCGACGACGAACGACGGTTTCGACATGGCCGACACGCTAACAGCGGCCCTCCCCGGAATCAAGCCCGCCGCGGCCCGTGCCGGCCGCGTAGAATGCGCTCGATGGCCGATCTCGTCAACGAGTTCTCCTGGTCGCGCAGCCGTGACAACACCTTCCAGGACTGCCGGCGTCGCTACTTCTACCACTACTACGGCTCGTGGGGCGGCTGGGACGCCGCGGCGGCCCCGGACATCCGGCGCCTCTACGTCCTGAAGCAGCTCGGCTCGCGCCAGATGTGGGGAGGGCGTGTCGTGCACGACGCGGTCGAGATGGCGATGCACGTCTATCGCGACGGGCGCGACGTGCCCGTCGAGCCGTTCGTCGCCGACGTCGTGGAGCGCATGCGGGCCGAGTGGCGCTCGTCGCGGGACGGGCGGTATCGCGAGAGTCCCAAGACCGTGGCGCTCTTCGAGCACGAGTACGGTGTTCCGCTCAAGCGCGAGGTCTGGCAGGCGCTGAGCCGCAACGTGACCACGTGCCTGCGAAACTTCTTCCGGCTGCCGCTCCTGGCCGCCATCCGAAAGACCGCGCCGGAGCACTGGTCCATCGAGCACTGGTCGAAGGTCTTCGACTTCGAGGGCACGGCCGTCTGGATCGCGCCCGACTTCGGCTTCTGGACCGACGAGGGACGGCTCCAGCTCGTCGACTGGAAGACGGGCGCCGCCGATCCTGACTCGGCGGCCTTCCAGCTCGGCTGCTACGCGCTCTACGCGCGCGAAGTTCTGGGCGTTGAGCCGGCGCGTGTGGACCTGCTCGAGGCGAACCTGCGCGAGCCCACGGTCACGCCGGTCCGCTGGGACGACGCCCGACTCGAGCGCATCCGCGAGCAGATCCGCCTGTCCATTCGCTCGATGAAGGCCTATCTCGCGGACCCGGCCACCAACGGCGCCCGCATCGACGACTTCGAGCGCACGGAAGAGCTGCGTCTCTGCCGGTGGTGCAACTTCCGCGCGGTCTGCCGCCCCGACCTCGCCGGGTTTTAGCCCAACTTCCGCAGTTCAGGTAAGTGAACGGCGCGATCGCGAGG
>JBOHQB010000443.1:0-2735 GCA_050731995.1 Candidatus Rokuibacteriota bacterium | reverse complement strand
CCCGGGATGAAGCAGGAGAACGAGCCGGCACGGCCGCCGGCCGCGACGACGAGAATGTCGTCGGGCGACGCCAGGAGCGGCCGAACCCGCTCTTCGTCACCGGGCTCGAGCGCCCCGGACATGCGGTACGTGCGGCGGAGATGGGCGTGGGAGCTGCGCGTGTGCTCCCACAGGTACTGCCGGATGCGCTTCTTGTCCCAGCCGTCACCGGCGATCGTGCGCATGTGCTCTCCCGCCAGCACGACGCAGTAGTGCGGCTGGCCCATGACGTTGCCGGAGATGCGCATCGCGTCGGCCAGGGTCGTCAGTACGCCCTCGGCCGTGTTCGAGAGCTGATTGTATACCTGGTGGGGTGACTCGGCGGCCATCACGGTGACGGCCGACTGTGCGGGCCCGAAGCCCCGCTCGACGTGGAGCGGCGTCCACCGGCTCTCCGCTTCGTTCTCGGCGATGACGTAGGAGACCTTGCCGGGATGGCCGAGCGTACCGCGGTCCAACAGCCCGGGGATGGAGCCACACACGTTGCGCATCACGAGTCGCACGGCGCGGCCGATCGTGAGGTTCGCGCGCCAGCCGGGCCCGAAGAGGTTGTCGCCCGAGTTCACCTCGAGCTCGCGCGCGATCGGGCCGTTGACGATCAGGAGCACCGCGGCGCCCCCGGTGGACGTGCTGGGCCCGTGGTAGCTGAAGCGCGGATCGGTGATGCCCTCGACCGCGGCCACGACGACGGGCATGTACTCGGGCTTGCAGCCCGCCATGACCGCGTTGATGGCGACCTTCTCCGCTGTGACGGAGACGGCCCGGTCGACGACGACGCCGATCTCGTGCCGGGGTTCGAGGGCGAGGGCCTCGAGCATCGCCCGCACCCGCCCCTCCGTCGGCGGCACGACGGGCAACCCCTCGCTCCAGCCTCGCGCGAAGCACTGCTCGATCGCGTCGAGCTCGTCCTTCGCCTGGTACCGCTTCGACACGAGCGTCGCGGCCATGGGCACCTCCCCCAGGTCGCCCGTCACGCTAGCACGGGCGCCGGGCGCCCGCCAAACGTCATGGGCCGCCCTCGACGCGCACGGTCACCGAGCGCGTCGAGCCGAACGTCGGCACGATCGCCGAATGCCTGCCCGGACCGCCGGCGACAACCACCATCAGGTCCTCCGCGCGTTCGAACGGCGGCAGCGCCGCGTCGGGCGACAGGCCCGTGAACCGCGGGCGGTCGATCACGGCGAAACGCGCCAGATTCTCGCCGGAGAAGGCCCGCAGCGGCACGCGGGCCTTCTCCCAGAGCGCGCGCTTGAGGTCGGCCTTCGACCACCCCGACGCGGCGATGGTCTGGGCGTGCTCGGGACCGAGGATCACGAGCGGCTCACCGGCGAGGTAGGCGTTGTTGCTGGCGGGCGTCGCGAGCGAGCCGGCGAGCGCCTGGAGCAGCCCCTCCGCAGTCGTCGAGCCGTGGTCGTTGACGTTGTGCGGCGCCTCCGACCCGCACACGGTCACCGTGCTCTCGTCACGCGCGAAGCCGCGCTCGACGTGGAGCGGCTCCCACGGCGAGACGGCCTCGTTCTCGGCGAGACAGTAGGAGTACTTGCCGGGGTGGCCGAGCGTCGCCCGGTCCTCCCGCCCCGGGCGCGCGCCGCCCACGTTCTGGAGCACGAGCCGCACGGCGCGGCCGATCACGGCATTGGCGCGATGCCCCTGCCCGAGCGCGTTGGGGCCCGCGTTGATCGAGAGCCGCCTCGTGACGGGACCGTTGACGATCAGGAGCGGCGTGCAGGGGTGCGTCGTCGTCTGGATCGCGTTCAGGTTGAACCTCGGCTCGGCGAGCGCGCGCACGGCGGCGACGACGACCGGCAGGTGCTCGGGTCCGGCGCCCGCCATCGCCGCGTTGATCGCGATCGCCTCGAGCGTCGCGCGGCCATTGAGCGGCGCCAGCGTCGCGGCGAGGCGGGCGGCGTCACGCCCGCCCAGGATCCGGGCCACGCGCTCGCGCGTCGGCGGCAGCACCGGCAGCCCGTCCGACCAGCCCTCCGCGCACGCCCACTCCTGGAAGCGATCGAGGTCGTCGGGAGCGGAGACGACCGCGGCCGATGCCGACGCCACCGACACCGCCGGCGACGCGGGATCGGACGTCAGCGCCGCGAGCGCCTGGTCGGCGACGCTCGTAGCCTTGGCGCGCACGCTGCCGGGGTCGACGCCGCCGATCGGGTGCGGCACCAGCACGACGGGCAGGTGCGGGTACCCGTGCGTCGCCTTCTGAGCCTCGGCCAGCGAGAGGAACGCGTCCGTGCCGAGGACGACGGTGGGGATGCCCCTCGCCTCAGCCTGCGCCGCGTCGTGGACACTCCACGACGTGCAGGACCCTCAGTCCGCGGAGCCTGTCAGGAGGACGTCGGCGTTGGCGACGATCTCGTCGATCTGCGCCGAGGGGATGGAGGCACCCGGCTTCGTCCAGCGATGGATAGTCGCGCCGCCCGCGTGCGCGGCGAGCAGCTCCGCGACGGTTCCGAGGAGCACCGCGGCGTTGGGCTTCGAGTTGTCGAGCACGCCGATCCGCAAGCCGGCGAGGCTGCGGCGACGGCGCGCCAGGGCGCGCACCACCTGGTCTGACATCGCGAGCGGGCTCAGGACGTTCATCTATACGGGCCGCCCGCGAGTATAGCGCCGCCACGGCATCGCCGCGAGGGCGGCGGCCGCCACCATCACCGTGGCAACCACGAAGGCCTCGGCGAACGCACGATCGA
>JBOHQB010000442.1:0-12821 GCA_050731995.1 Candidatus Rokuibacteriota bacterium | reverse complement strand
GCGCGCCGGTGCTGCGCGCGGCGCACGCGCCGGCCGAGTGCTGGGACTCGGCGTCCATGCGGTCGGTCGGCGTGGGGGCGCTCCGCGGCGCGCGTCTGCTAGCGTTCGCGGGCGTCGCCGCGCCCGGGAGCTTCCGGCGCACGCTGGAGGCAGCGGGCACGCGCCTGTCGGACCTCGTGTCCTTCGGCGATCACCACTGGTACACGCGCGAGGACCTCGCGCTGCTCGACGCGCGGGCGGGTGAGGCGGGCGTCGACGGACTCGTGACCACGGAGAAGGACTGGGTGCGGCTCCGCAGGCTGCCGCCGATCGAGCGGCCGCTGCTCGTGCTGAGCGTCACCCTGGTGCTGCTGTCGGGAGAGGCGGAATGGCTGGCGGCCTTCCGGCGCGCGTGTCCGCGACCCTAGCGATCCGGCTGCCGAACTGGCTCGGCGACACGGTCATGGCCGTTCCGGCCGTCCTGGCGCTCCGTCGCGGGATGCCCGACGCCCGGCTGCTGCTCGCCGGACCCTGGGCGAGGATCTTCGCGGGGCAGGGGCTCGCGGACGTGCTCGTGACCTCTCCGCGCACGTGGACGGGCCGCCTCCGGACCGCCGACGTCGTCCGTCGCTTCGGGCCGGAGACGGCCGTGCTCCTGCCGAACTCGGTCGAGTCCGCGTTGACCGCGCGGTACTGGGGCGCGCGCCGGCGCATCGGCTTCGCCGCGCCCGGCCGCGCGCTCCTTCTCACCGATGGCGTGGCGCCGCCGACGCCACGGCTCCACCAGATCGACGAGTACCTGTGTCTCGCCGAGCGGTGCGGCGTGACCGCCGTGACGCGCGAGCCCCGTCTCGAGCCGCCGCGCGACGGCGCGGAGCGGGCCGAGGCGCGCGGCCTGTTCGCCGACGCGGCGATCCTCGCACGCGGCGGCGGGCGCCGGGTGATCGGCGTGCATCTCGGCGCCGAGTTCGGACCGGCGAAGCTGTGGCCGGCCGCGCGTGTCGTCGAGTTCTGCCGGCTGCTGGCGGCCGAGGACGCGACGCCGGTCCTGCTCGGCGGGCCCGGGGACCGCCCGTTCGCCGCGGCGATCGCCGCCGAGGCGCCGGTGGCGAGTCTCGTCGGGCGCGACCGCCCCGAGCTGCTCCCCGCGCTCCTGACGGAGGTGGACGCGCTCGTCAGTGGGGACACCGGGGTCGCGCACCTGGCGGCGGCGCTCGGGACGCCGGTCGTCGCCCTGTTCGGGCCCACCGATCCGAGGCTGAGCGCGCCCCGCGGCCCCGCCGCGGTCCTCACGCGCCGGACGCCCTGCGCGCCGTGCTTCTACCGCGTCTGCCCGATCGAGCATCCGTGCCTCGCGGGCATCGACGCGCGGACCGTGCGCGAGCGGCTCGGCGCGCTGATGGCTGTGCGAGCCGCAGGCCGTTCGACGGCCGAGGCGAGTCTATGATCGTGGCTGTGCGAGCCGCAGGCCGCGCAGTAGGAGCCGCAGCCACAGGCGAGGCGACGCTGTGAAGGACGGCCGAGGCGAGTCTATGATGGTCGTCGCGTGACGCAGCGGGCGCTCACCGTGCTCCACCTCGCCGCGAACCGCTGGTGGACGGGCAGCGCGGATCCCGTGCTCCGGCTCGCCTCGGCGCTGAAAGCGCGCGGCCACCGCGTGCTGCTCGGCGTGATTCCGGGTGACCGGTTCGAGGTGAAGGCCAGGCAGGCGGGGCTCGACCTGGTCGACGGGCTCCGGCTGTCGGCGCGCGCGGCGCCGATCGAGGTCGCCCGCGACGTGCGCCGGCTCCGCGCGCTCGTGCGGGACGCGGCGGTCGACGTGATCCACGCGCACCACTCGCACGATCACTGGGTGTCGCTCCTCGCGCGGCCCCGGGCGACGTCGGGACGGCGGCCCGTGATCGCCCGCACGTTCCACAACCTCCGCTCGGTCAAGCGCGGCGCGGTGGCGCGGCGGTTGTACGCGCGCACCGCGGCGGTCTTCGCGGTGTCGCGCCAGATCGCCGAGCGCTGCCGCGACGTGGGCATCGACCCCGAGCGCGTCGCGCAGATCCCGGGGATCGCGGACCTGCCGCGCTTCGCCTCGGCGTTCGACGCGCGCGCGATCCGCGCCGAGTTCCAGCTCGGGGACGCGCCCGTGATCGTGACGGTGTCGCGCCTCGCGGCGAACCGCGGCCACGAGCTGCTGCTCGCCGGCTTCCGGCGGCTCCTGGACGTGATGCCCCACTCCCGCCTGCTCATGGTGGGCAAGGGAGAGACGCGGCGGCATCTCGAGGCCATGGTGACCAAGCTCGACCTCGGGCGCCACGTCGTCTTCACCGGATACCGCGACCGGGACCTGCCGGAAGTGCTCGCCGCGGCGGACTGCTTCGCGCTGATGGGCGCCGGCTCGGACGACTCGTGTCGCGCGGCGCTCGAGGCGATGGCGGCGAGCCGTCCCGTCGTGGCGCGGCGTGTCGGCGCGCTGCCGGAGACCGTCGCGCACGGAGAGACGGGGCTCCTGATCGACGAGGAGAGCCCGGAGAGCGTCGCCGCGGCGCTCGGCGCGGTCCTCGGCGACCGCGCCCGCGCGCGGGCGATGGGGGCCGCCGGGCGGGCGCGCGCGGAGCGCGAGTTCAGCGTCGAGCGGTGCGTCGGGATCGTTGAGCGCGAGTATCGGCGGGTGACGGGCGCGTGAGAGTGCTGCAGCTCGTGTCCTGCCGCGGCTGGTCCTCCGATGCGTACTGGGCGGCGCGGGTGACGCGCGAGCTGGAGCAGCGCGGTCACAGCGTGACCCTCGGCTGTCGCCGCTCGGCGGAGCGGCTCGTAATCGACCGCGCGCGCGAGGAAGGCGTCACGCGGATCGAGCGCTTCGACTTCGCCGGCGGCGTGCGGCCCGCGGCGGACGTCGCGGACGTGCGACGCCTGGCCGCGGCGCTCGGCTCGACGGACGTAGTCCACGTCCACCGCGGCAAGGAGCACTGGCTCGCGGCGGTCGCGAGCCGGGTCGGCGGCCGTCCGCGCCCGCTGGTCCGGACGCGCCACATCGCCCAGGCGGTCCGTCCTCACGCCGCCAACCGCTGGCTCTATCGCCGCGCGACGGCGCTGGTCGTCACGGTGTCCGACGCGATCCGTCGCCAGTATCTCGCCGCCGGTCTGCTCGACGCCGCGCGGGTGGTGACGCTGGCCGGGGGCGTCGACGTCGAGCGGTACCGGCCGCGGTCCGGGAGCGCCGACACGCGCCGCGGGCTCGGGGTGCACGGTGACGAGCCGCTCGTCGGCATGGTGGCCGGCCTTCGCGTCATGAAGGGGCATCTGGTGGTCGTCGGGGCCCTCCGGCGCCTCGCCGACACCGGGCTGCGCCCGCGTGTCGTCTTCGTCGGCGGGGGCGCCCTGGAGGAGACGATCCGGCGCGGGATCCAGGCGGCCGGCCTCGACGGCCAGGTCTCGCTCGCCGGCTTCCACCCCGACCCCGTCTCCGTGCTCGCCGCGCTCGACGTCGCGCTCTACGTGCCGCTTGAGTCGGACGGAATGTCGCGCGTCGTCTTCGAGTGTCTCGCGGCGGGGCGTGCGCTCATCGCCGCGCGCGTCGGCGTCGTGGCGGAGGTGCTCGCGGACGGCGAGCACGCGGTCCTCGTGCCCGCCGGGGACGAGCGAGCCCTGGCCGGGGCGCTCGCACGACTCCTCGGCGATCCGGGGCTGCGCGCGCGTCTCGGCGCAGCGGCGCGGGCGCTGGTCGTCGAGCGGTATTCCGGTGCACGCCTGGCCGAGGCGCTCGAGACGCACTACGCGCGGCTCCTCGCGTGAAGATCAGCATCCTCGCCCCGGACCTCTCCGACAACTCCACCGGCCGGGCGGATCTCCTCGCGCGTCTGCTGGCGCCGCGGTGGACCGTCGAGGTCGTGGGCCCGCGGTTCGGGTCCGAGCTCTGGCGGCCGTCGCGCGACGGCGACGTCGCCCACCGCGCGGTGGCGGCGCGGCGCTATCCGGGATTCGTCTCCGACGCCGGCCGGCTCGCCGACCTCGCCGACGGTGACCTTCTCGTCGCCGTCAAGCCCCGGCCGTCGAGCTTCGGCGTGGCACTCCTCGCGCGCCGGCGACGGCCCCGGCCGTTGCTTCTCGACATCGACGACTGGGAGCTGGGCTTCTTCTACCGCGCGGGTTTCTGGGGACGCGTGGGCCGCGCGCTGAACCTCGCCGACCCGAACGGGCTCACGTGGATGTGGCTCGCCGAGCGGAGCGTCAGGCGCGCGGACGCGGTCACCGTCGCCTCGCGATTCCTCGAGCAGCGCTTCGGCGGCGCGCTGGTTCCGCACGCCCGCGACACCGAGGCGTGGAGCCCGGAGCGGTTTCCGCGCGAGGAGGCCCGGCGCCGCCTCGGCCTCACCGGCGAGAAGGTGGTCATGTTCCTCGGCACGCCGCGAGCCCACAAGGGTGTGGACGACCTCGTGGCCGCGGTGGCGACGCTGACGCCCCCGGTGCGCCTGGTCCTGGTCGGCACGGAACCGGCGAGCCCGGCCGGGCGCCGGTGGTCGGCGCGGCCGTTCGTCACGGCGCTCGGCGAGGTCGCGTTCGCCGACGTCCCGCGCTATCTCGCCGCGGCCGACGCCGTCGCCGTGCCCCAGCGCGACACCGCCGACACGCTCGGCCAGGTGCCGGCGAAGCTCTTCGACGCGATGGCGCTGGCGCGACCGATCGTCTCGACCACCGTGTCCATGATTCCCGAGATCCTCGACGGCTGCGGCGTGCTCGTGCCGCCGGGCGACGTGACGGCGCTCGCCTCGGCGCTGCGCCGCGTGCTCGAGCGGCCCGACGAGGCCCGCGCGCTGGGCCGGCGGGCCCGCGAGCGCTGTGAGGCGCGCTTCAGCTTCCGGGCGGCGCGCGCGGTACTCTTTCCGCTGGTGGAGCGATTGCTCGGCGGAGTGGGCCGGTGAAGGTCCTCATCATCTCGCGGCCGTTCGTGTTTCACGGGGGCGTCGAGCGCGCCACGCTCGGCCTCGTCGAGGCCCTCGTCGCGCACGGGCACGCGGTCGAGCTCCTGACGCCGCCGGGCCAGCAGCCCGTGCGCGGCGTCGTCAAGCGGACGCTCGCGCTCCCGCCGATGCTGCCCTCGGCCGCGCGCGCGCTCGCGCTGGCGATCGCGGCCCGGCTCGCGGTGCGCGACGGCGGCTGGGACGTCGTGCAGAGCCACGAGCGGACGCTCCGCCAGGACGTGTACCGGGCGGGCGAGGGATG
Source organism: Candidatus Rokuibacteriota bacterium (assembly GCA_050731995.1). Classification (GTDB taxonomy): domain Bacteria; phylum Methylomirabilota; class Methylomirabilia; order Rokubacteriales; family CSP1-6; genus JBOHQB01. Next base: position 7,628 of record JBOHQB010000442.1, on the reverse strand, counting down.
CCATCTCGGCTACCTCGCCGCGCTCGGGCGGAGCGGCGGACGCTTCGCGCGCCATCGCGTCGTGATCGGTCTCGAGCGCCGCGTCTTCGACGCCACGCCCCAGATCGTGGCGATCTCCGAGGCCGGCCGCGCGGAGATCGCGCGGCTCTACGGCGTGCCCGACGCGCGTCTCGCCGTGGTCTACAACGGCGTCGACCTCGAGCGCTTCCACCCGCGGAATCGGCAGGCGCGGCGCGACGCCGCGCGCGTCGAGGCGGGTGTGCCGGCCGGCGTGTGGGTGGCGCTGTTCGTCGGCAGCGGCTTCGAGCGCAAGGGGCTCGCGACCGCGGTGGAGGGGTTCGCGCGCTTCGGCGACCGCGCGAGCCGCCTCGTCGTCCTCGGCCGTGGGAACACGCGCCCCTATCGCGCCCTCGCCGCGCGGCTGGGTGTCGGCGAGCGCGTCCACTGGCTCGCACCCCGTCCGGACATCGAGCGCTGGTACGCCGCGGCGGACGCCCTCGTGCTGCCGACGCGCTACGAGCCCTTCGGCAACGTCCACCTCGAGGCGCTCGCCTCGGGCCTGCCGGTGATCACGACGTCGCGCGCCGGAGGTGCCGAGGCGTTGAGCGCCCGGAGCGGCGTCGTGGTCGAGCCGGATGCGCCGCGCGCCGTGACCGAGGCGCTCGAGCGGATCCGATCGGGCGACGCCGGAGAATGGAGCCGGGCGGCCCGCGCGGCGGCCGAGCCCTTCACCTATGCGCGCCAGGTCGCCGGCTTCGAGCGCGTCTGGGCGCGGGTACGGGCCGCAAAGGGTGATTGTTCTTGAGCAAACTCCGCGACAGACTTAGACTCACTCACGTGTGTTCCCGGGCCGCGGGCTCCATCCGGCCGCCGAACCGAGCATGAGCAGCCCCGACGCACGGCTCAGCACCCTCGTCGACGGATTCCGCGGGCGAACCGTGGCCGTCGTCGGGGATCTCATCGCCGACGAGTACCTCTTCGGCAAGCCGGCGCGGATCTCGCGCGAGGCGCCCGTCCTCATCCTGCGCTTCAGCGAGCGCGAGGTGCTCCTCGGCGGCGCCGCCAATGCGGCGAACAACGCCCACGCCCTCGGAGCGCGCGTGCTGCCCATCGGTGTCGTCGGGCGCGACGCGGCGGGCGACGAGCTGGTTGCGCTGTTCCGCGCGGCCGGCATCCCGACGGACGGCATCATCACGGAGGCGGGCCGGACGACGCCCGTGAAGACGCGCATCATGGCCGGCGGCTACCAGGCGACGCGCCAGCAGGTGGTGCGTCTGGACCGGGAGCCGGGGGGCGAGGTGCAGCCGATCACCGAGGACGCGCTCCTGGCGCGGCTCACGACGCTGGCGGCGCGCGCGGACGCGATCGTCGTCTCGGACTACGGCTACGGCACCGTCACGCCGCGCGTCTTCGAGCGGCTCAAGTCGGTCGCGCGCCGCGCGGGAGTCGTCGTGACCGCCGACAGCCGCTACGCGCTGCCGCGCTTCGTCGGGGTGACGGGGGCGACACCGAACGAGGCGGAGCTCGAGCAGCTCACGGGCACGCCGGTGGACGACGAGCGCGCCGTCGAGAAGGCCGGCCGCCAGCTGCTTGAGCGGCTCGAGGCGCGCGTGCTGCTCGTGACGCGCGGCAGCCGGGGAATGGCGCTCCTCGAGCGGGACGGCGCGACCTCGTTCATTCCCATCCACGGGACCGACGAGATCGCGGACGTGACGGGCGCGGGCGACACGGTGATCACCGCCTTCACGCTCGGCCTGGCCGCGGGAGGCTCTCCGGTCGAGGCCGCCACGCTCGCCAACGTGGCGGGGGGGATCGTGGTCATGAAGCGCGGCACCGCCACGGTGTCGCCGGCGGAGCTTCGGCAGGCTCTGCCGTCGTGACCGCGCCGCGCGACCCGCGTGACTCTCGCTGACGCGCGCGCGCTCGCGGACCGCCTCCGCGCCGCGGGCCAGCGAGTCGTCCTCGCCAACGGTTGCTTCGACCTGCTGCACGTGGGCCACGTCCGCTATCTCGAGGCGGCGCGGCGGCTCGGCGACGTGCTCTTCGTCGGGATCAACGCCGACGCGGCGGTGACCCGGCTGAAGGGACCGGGCCGGCCGCTGATGCCGGTGAGCGAGCGGGTCGAGCTCGTGGCGGCGCTGCGCGTCGTCGACCACGTCGTCGTGTTCGAGGAGGACACCGCCGACCGGCTCGTCGAGGCCATCCGCCCGCACGTGCACGCCAAGGGCACCGACTACACCGTCGAGCGCGTCCCCGAAGCCGCGGCGGTCCGGGCCGCGGGCGGGGAGGTGGCGATCGTCGGCGATCCCAAGGACCACGCGACCCGGGACGTCATCGCGCGCGTGGTCGAGCGGTTCCGGCGTGATCGCTGAGCCGCGGCGCTTCGCGCTGGTTCGGCTCTCGGCGCTCGGCGACGTGGTCCACGCGCTGCCGGTCGCGGCAGCGCTCCGGCGCCACCGGCCCGACGCCTGGATCGCGTGGGTCGTCGAGCGGCGGCAGGCGGCGCTCCTGCGCGGCCACCCCGCGCTCGACGCGGTCGTCGAGCTGGACTCGCGGGCCTGGCGTCGCGGACCGCCGCGCGCGGCGCTCTCCGCGCTGCGCGAGGCGCGGCGCCGGCTCGCGTCCCTGGGGGCCGACGCGACCATCGACCTGCAGGGGCTCGTCAAGAGCGGGGTCATCACGCGCGCCACGCGCGCCCCCCTGCGGATCGGATTCGCGGCCGGGCGCTGTCGCGAGCGGCTCAACGCGCTCTTCACGAACCGGCGCGTGACACCGGGCCCGGAGTGTGTGCACGCGGTGGAGCAGTACCTGGCGCTCCTGCGGCCGCTGGGCGTCGCGGCGCCGCGCGTCGAGTTCGACCTGCCGCGGGACGAGGACGCCGAGGCGCGGGCGGACGAGTTCTTCACAGGTGCGGGGCTGAAGCCGCGGCAACGGCTCGTCGCGCTGAACCCGGGGGCCGGCAACCCGCGCAAGCGCTGGGCGCCGGCGCGGTTCGGCGCGCTCGCGCGGCGCCTCGCCGGCGAGGGGCTGGCGGTTCTCGTCATCTGGGGGCCGGGTGAGGAGGCAACCGCGCGCGGGATCGCGGCGGTCGGCGGAAGCGGCGTCATGCCCGCCCCGCCGACGGACCTCGGCGGACTCCTCGCCGTGCTCCGGCGCGCGAGCGTCGTCGTGGGCGGCGACACCGGGCCGCTCCACCTCGCCGCGGCGCTCGGCCGGCCGTGCGTGGGTCTCTACGCCCCGCCCGCGGACGCCCTGAACGGCGCGGCGCGCACCGGGCCGTACGGCGCCGCGGGCCATCGGATCGTGCAGAGCACCGACGGGACGATGGACGCCATCGCCGTCGAGCCGGTCGCGACGGCGGCCCTGGAGCTCGTGGAGCGATGAGCACCGGGCGTCGTGGGGACAGTCTGGTGGGGGGGCCGGCCGGGGGAGCCGGAGGGGGGCGTAGCACCCCTCCCACGAATGATCCGGCAGGCGCTCCCCCCGGACGTAACAGATGAGCCAGATCCGCCTGTCGGTCACGGTCGTCACGCGGAACGAGGAGGCGCGCATCCGCGCGTGTCTCGACTCGGTGGCATGGGCGGACGAGATCGTGGTGGTGGACGCCGAGTCCGAGGACAAGACGGTCCGGATCGCGCGCGAGGTCACCGAGCGGGTCTTCGTCCGCCCGTGGCCCGGCTTCGCCGTTCAGAAGAACTTCGCCATCGAGCAGGCCAGGGGCGAGTGGATCCTCTCGCTCGACGCGGACGAGACCGTCACACCCGAGCTCCGCGAGGAGATTCAGGCCCTGGTGCGCGATCCCGGGGCGCTCGACGGGTACGCCGTGCGCCGGCGCAACATCTTCTGGGGGCGGTGGGTGCGCCACGGCGGCCTCTATCCCGACTGGCAGGTCCGGCTCTTCAGGCGGTCGCGGGGCCGGTTCGTCGAGCGGGCCGTCCACGAGGCCGTGCGGGTGGACGGTCCCACGGGCCGGCTCGCCGCGGTGCTCGAGCACCGCAGCTACCAGGACGTGTCGGACTTCCTCGAGCGCGCGAACCGCTACTCCACGCTCGCGGCGGATGACTGGGTGCGGAGCGGGCGTCCCGTCCGGACGACGGACCTCGTGCTCCGGCCGTTCGGCCGGTTCCTCGGCATGTACGTGGTGGGCCGGGGGTTCCTCGACGGCTGGCGGGGGTTCCTTCTGGCGGTTCTCTACGCGTACTATGTCTTCATGCGCTCGGCCAAGGCGTGGGAGGGGATGAAGGACCGATGACCACGCGCGACCGGGTGCTGTCGGGCATGCGCCCGAGTCACAAGCTGCACCTCGGGAACTACCTCGGCGCACTCAAGAACTGGGTGAGGTTACAGGACCAGTACGACTGCTTCTACTTCTCCGCCGACTGGCACGTGCTCACCGACCGTCTCGACGTCACCGACGTGCCGGCGAACACCGTCGAGATGCTCGTCGACTGGCTGGGGGCCGGCCTGGACCCGGAGCGGTCGACACTCTTCATCCAGTCCCTCATTCCCGAGCACGCCGAGCTCCACCTGCTCTTCTCCATGGTGACGCCCGTGGGTTGGCTCGAGCGCGTGCCCACCTACAAGGAGCGAATCGAGCAGCAGGGCATCGCGTCGCCGTCGTACGGTCTGCTCGGCTATCCGCTGCTGCAGTCGGCCGACATCCTCATGTACAAGGCGAAGTGGGTGCCGGTTGGCGTCGACCAGGTGCCGCACGTCGAGCTCACGCGCGAGGTGGCGCGGCGCTTCAACAGCGCGTTCGGCCCCGTCTTCCCGGAGCCGGACGCGAAGCTCACCGAGATCCCGAAGGTGCCGGGTACCGACGGCCGGAAGATGTCGAAGTCGTACGACAACTGCATCTACCTGTCCGACACGGCGGAGCAGGTCCGCGTCAAGGTGCGGCCGATGGTCACGGATCCGGCGCGCAAGCGGCGGAGCGATCCCGGCAACCCCGCGATCTGCCCCGTCTTCGACCTGCACAAGATCTTCACGCCTGCTGCCGAGCGCGAGGACTGCGCGCAGGGATGCCGCACCGCCGGGATCGGCTGCCTCGACTGCAAGGACGTGCTGTTGACACACATGCTGCCGCCCCTCGAGAAGATCCGCGAGCGACGGCAGTCGTACGCGGAGAAGCCGGACATGGTCAAGGACATCCTCTTCGAAGGCTCGCGCCGCGCGCGGGTCGTCGCCCAGGAGACGATGGCGGAGGTCCGCGCCGCGGTGCGCCTGCAGCCATGAGTGACCCCGTGCGCGAGTTCACCCCCGAGGCGGCGGCGGGCGAGCTCCGGCTCCGGGTCGGCGGCTTCGAGGGTCCGCTCGACCTCCTCCTGCACCTCTGCCGCACGAACGAGATCGACCTCGCCGCGCTGCCGGTCCGGGCGATCACGGACCAGTACCTGGCGCGGCTCGAGGCGCTGGAGTTCCGGGACCTCGAGACCGCGGGCGGGTACCTCGTGATGGCCGCGACGCTCATCTATCTGAAGTCCAAGCTCCTCCTCCCGCCGGACGAGACCGCCGACGAGCAGCTCGACGACGAGGGCCTGCTGCTCAAGGCCGAGCTCGAGGAGCGCCTGCGCGAGTACGCGCGCGTGAAGAACCAGGGCGCGTGGCTCGCCGCGCGCGAGGCGGAGCAGGCGCTCGTCTGGGGTCGTCCGGTCAGCGCGCTGCCGCCGGCCGAGGAGATCCCGCTCGAGGACCTGAGCGTGCACTGGCTCCAGAAGGCCGCGCAGCGCCTGGTGGACGAGCAGCGGCGGCTGCGCCCGCGCGAGATCGAGCCGAACCCGCCGTCGATCCTCGAGCGCATGACGGAGATCCTGTCAATCCTGCGCGACACCTGGTCGCTGCTCTTCTCGTCGCTCACCGGCGGGGAGCGGCGGCGCGCGGAGATCGTGACGACCCTGCTCGCGGTGCTCGAGCTCGCGCGCCAGGGAAGGGTGCGCGCGCAGCAGACGGAGCTCTTCGGCGAGATCGTGATCGAACGCCAGATCGTGCCCACGGAGGGACCGCCCAGTGCCGAATCCCATTGACGTCGTCGAGGCCATGCTGTTCGCGTCGGACGCGCCGCTCGAGGCCGAGCGGATCCGGGAGGTCCTCGATCTCGAGGACGGCGACGCGGCACGCACGCTCGTCGCCGAGCTGACGCGGCAATACGAGGCGCGCGGCGGCGGCCTCTCGCTCGTCGAGGTCGGCGGCGGGTACCGGATGGTGACGCGCCCCGAGCTGGCGCCCTGGCTCGTGCGCCTGGCGCGCGCGCGAACGCGCGTCCGCCTGTCGCGTCCGGCGCTGGAGACGCTGGCGATCATCGCCTACAAGCAGCCGGTGTCGCGGCCCGAGGTGGACGCGGTGCGCGGCGTGAACTCCGAGGCCACGCTCGAGAGCCTGCTCGAGCGGCGCCTCATCCGGATCGCGGGCCGGAAGGAGGCGCCGGGTCGCCCGTTCCTCTACGAGACGACGCGCGAGTTCCTCGTCGCCTTCGGTCTCCGGGACCCCGGCGACCTGCCGCAGCTCGAGGGGGAGCTCGTGATCCCCGAGATCGCGGTGGCGCCCGAGCATGTCGCGACTGAGGCTCAACAAGATCCTGGCCCGGGCGGGGCTCAGCTCCCGACCAGCGGCTGATCGGCCGATTCGGACGGTTGTCCGACCTGCGCCAGATCCACGGGGAGCTCGTGCTGTCCGACCTGCGCCGGATCCACGGCGAGCTCGTGATCCCCGAGGCACCCGAGCATGTCGCGACTGAGGCTCAACAAGATCCTGGCCCGGGCGGGGCTCAGCTCCCGACGGGGAGGTGATCGGCTGATCCTCGAGGGGCGCGTCGCCGTTAACGGTGCCGTGATCCGCGAGCCCGCCACCCTTGCCGATCCCGAGCGCGATCGCGTCACGGTGGATGGCCGGCCGCTCCCCGCGGCCGAGGTCACCCGCTACGTCCTCCTGCACAAGCCGAGTGGGTACGTCACGAGCGTGCGCGACCCCGAGGGTCGTCCCGTCGTCACGGACCTCGTGCCCTCGGCCGGCCGTCTCTACCCGGTCGGGCGGCTCGACTGGGACGTCGAGGGCGTCCTCCTGCTGACCAACGACGGCCCGCTGACGCACCGGCTGCTGCATCCGCGCTACGCGCTGCGGCGTGTCTACGAGGCCGAGGTCGCGGGGCGTGTCGCGCGCGCGGACCTCGCGCGCTGGCGCACCGGCGTCGTGCTCGCCGACGGCCCCGCGGCGCCGAAGTCCGTCGAGCTCCTGCACAGCGGGTCGCGCGCGAGTGTCGTCCGGCTGACCTTCGCCGAGGGTCGCAAGCACGAGGTCAAGCGCTACTGCGAGGCGTTGGGCCACCGTGTGCGCCGCCTGACGCGCGTGGCCTTCGGGCCGATTCAGCTGGGCGGCCTGCCGCGTGGGGCCTCCAGACCGCTGACGCGCGGAGAAGTGACGGCCCTGCGTCACGCCGCGCGGGTGTGAGACCAGCAGGCCGGAAGTTTTCCCTTGCAAAAGCGATTCGCCGTATACTGATAAGGATTTCCAGAGCGTAGCGGGTGGGTGTCCTATGGACCTGGGCGATTGGCGCTCCAGGATCAACGACCTAGATAACCAAATCCTCAACCTCCTCAACCAGCGCGCCGAGGCCGCCCTTCGGATCGGAGACC
>JBOHQB010000441.1:0-1597 GCA_050731995.1 Candidatus Rokuibacteriota bacterium | reverse complement strand
CCACCAGCTCGAGCGCGTCCTCGGCGAGATACCGGTCGTCGGCGACGATCAGCGCCACCGGCTCGCCCGCGAAGCGGACGACGTCGCGCGCGATCGCGGGCTGGAGGTAGCGCTCGGTGCCCTGCGGTGCCGGCACGCGGTTGGGGATGATCGCGTTCGCCGGTACGTCGGCGGCCGTGAGGACGGCGCGGATGCCCGGCAACGCGAGGGCCCGGCGCGCGTCGATGCGAACGAGTCGCGCGTGGGCGTGGCGCGAGCGCACGACAGCCGCGTCGAGCATGCCGGGACGCCGGATGTCCGCGACGAACTGGCCGTGGCCGGTGACGAAGCGCTCGCCGCCGAGACGGGGATGGGCGACGCCGATCATGCTAGATCAGGGCCTGGAAGTAGGGCGTCAGGAACCGGCCGCCGGGGTCCGCCTCGCGCCGGCGTCGGGCGAACTCCTCCCAGCGTTGCCGGATCGAGGGCGGCCACGCGGAGCGGAGGATCTGCATGTGCGCCGGCGACAGGAACTTCGTCTGGTTGAGGAGCGGGCGCGCGCCGTGGCGCGCGGCGAGCTGGTTGAACTGGTCGTTCATGCGCCGCCAGTCGCGCTCTTCGTGGCTGGATCGGGGAACCAGATCCACCAGGTCCAGGGTGAAGACATCCTCGTCTGGACAGAACGAGAGCAGCGCGCTGTCGTCCCGGCGGATGAAGTAGACCTCGGTGGGCAGGGCCGACCGGAACCCGCCGTTGGCCGCCTGGAAGTCGCGGCAGAACGTCAGGTACTCGGGCACGGCCGCCGGCCATGAGCTTCTCGGAAACGCCCAGAACGCAAAGTCGAAGGCGCCCTCCATGCCGCTCGCGAAGTCGAGCATGGAGTCTCCGGCGAACGTGTCGAAGTTATCGACGGCGCTCAGAAGCTGCTCGAGCCCCACGTCGAGCACCGGCAGCCAGAGCTCGCGCAGCGGAAGGCGGGCCACCGTGCCGACGAACTCCCACGCGCGATCTCGGATCCCGCGCCTGAGCTGGTCGATCGGCGTGATCTGGCCGGAGGTGTCGAACCGGCGCTCGACGACGAGCTTGCCGTGATACGGCATCAGGAAGCCGAGGAAGCCGCTCGCCGCGCCCAGGACGGCCTCGAGCGTCGGCACCGGTGCCACGTCGAGGACCGCATATTCGTACGAGAGCGCGCGGCGCGGAATGGTCCGGAACGTCACCTCGAAGACCATGCCGAGCAGGCCGTAGCTCGAGCGGAGCACGCGCAGTCGTTCGGGATCGGTGACCCGCACGATCTCTCCGTTCGCGTCCACCATCCCGACGCCGACCACGGTGGAGCTGATCTGGCCCAGGCCGCCCGGGCCGATCGACACGTCCTTGGTCCCGCAGCACGCGACCGACCCGGCCGTCGCGTTGCCGATCTCGGGCACGACCTCGATCTGCCGGCGCCGTGCCTTGAGCGTGTCGCGGAGCTCCAGCATTCTGACGCCCGCGCCCACGGTGATCGTGTCGCCCGTGGGCTCGCCGATGGCCTTGAAGGCATCCATCCGGACGGTCGTGCCCGTCGTGATCGCGCAATCGTTCAGCGAGTGGAGGGAGCCGGCGGCGCGCAGCGGCG
>JBOHQB010000440.1:0-19975 GCA_050731995.1 Candidatus Rokuibacteriota bacterium | reverse complement strand
GCGCGCGGGACGGTGGCCGGGGCGACCCGGCGCGAGCGGCAGCACGTCGAGGCGTTGAGCGCCCTCGTCGCGGGGGAGACGGCGCGCGGGCTCGCACTGGTCGACGAGCACGTCAAGGAGTTCCCGCGCGACGCGCTGCTCGTGAACCAGGCCGGCAGCGCTATCGGCTTTGCCGGCGCGAGCGACCGCGAGGCGCAGCGCACAGCGTTCCTGGAGCGGCTGGCCTCCGCGTACGGCGACGACTGGTGGTTCCAGTCGGCCCTGGCGTTCACCTACCACGAGGTGGACCGGTACGAGGAATCGCGGCGCCTGTCCGAGCGCTCGCTCGCGCAGTACCCGGGCAACGCGAATGCGAGCCACAACCTCGCCCACATCCACTTCGAGACGCTCGACAACGACGGGGGCGCCGCGTTCCTTGCCGACTGGCTGGCCGGGTACGACCGGCGCGCGTCGTTTCACTGCCACCTCGCCTGGCACCTGGCGATGTTCGAGCTGCACCGCGGCCGCTACGCGCAGGCGCGCGGGATCTTCCAGCGCGACATCCTACGCGCCGTGAATCCACGACTGGCGATGATCGACGGCTCGGCGCTGCTGTGGCGATTCCGGCTCGATGGCCAGATCGACGCGCACGACCAGCCCGCGGCGTGGCGAACGCTCGCCGACCTCGCCGAGCGGGTGTCGCGGCCCGGCTTCGTGTTCGGTGAGATTCACGCGGCGCTCGCCTACGCCTCCTGCGGCGACGACAAGGCGTTGACGAAACTGATGGACGGACTACGCGCGCTCGACGCGAAGGGGCATCCGATCGCGGGCACGGTGGCGCTCCCGCTGGTGCAGGGCGCCGCGGCGTTCGTGGCGGGCGATCACGCAGGTGCCCTGGCCCATCTCGAGCCCGTCGAGGGCGAGTTCCACCGCGTCGGCGGCAGTCACGCCCAGTGGGAGCTCTTCGAGGAGACGATGGTGGCGTGCTATCTCTCACTCGAGCGCTACGACGATGCCACCCGCCTCGTGCACCGGCGTCTCGAGCGCCGCGCCTCGCCGCGCGACCTCGGCTGGCTCAACCGCGCGCAGACCGGGCTCACCGCGCGGCGCCGCGTCGTCTGATCCTCGGTCCGCGGTCTCGGAACCGATACACCATCAAAGGGTTGTTCTGTACACCACGCCACGGTACAGTTCTCTCGAGGAGACGTGCCATGGGCAGGACCAACATTGTGCTCGAGGATCGCCTGGTCCGGGAGGGCCTTCGGCGCTTCAAGTGTCGCTCGAAGCGAGAGCTCGTTCACCTGGCCCTCACCGAGCTACTCCGGAGCGCGCGCCGGCGAGAGTTGCTGGCGCTCCGCGGTCAAGTCAAGTGGGAGGGAGACCTCGGCAAGCTACGGCGTCTTCGGGCGTGATCGTCGTCGACACGACGGTTTGGATCGACTTCCTCGAGGCCAGGGGCACGGTCTTCGATCGACACCTCACCGAGCTTCTGGAGGCCGACGACCCGATCGCACTCGTCGACATCGTCTACTGCGAGATCCTCCAGGGCATTCGTGACGACAACGCCTACCACCGAACGCGGGTGAGCCTGCTCGCCCACCCAATTCTGCGCCCGCGCGGTCTCGAAACCTTCGAGACCGCCGCCACCTTGTATCGCGCGGCCAGACGCCGGGGACTCACGGTCCGACGAAGCGTCGACTGCCTCATCGCCGCCACCTGCCTCGAGACCGGAGCGGAGATCTATCATAACGACCGCGATTTCGACACCCTCGCCAGGGTGTCGGATCTGACAATCTACCGCCCGGCGTGATCACCAGAGACCCTTCAGACGCCCGCCGTCGAGGTTGAGCGAGACGCCGGTGATGTAGGACGCGCGCTCGGAGCAGAGGAACGCGATGGCGTCGGCCAGCTCCTCGGGGCGCCCGAAGCGCCCGAGCGCGTTCTTGCGGGCGGCCAGGCGGCGCGCCTCGTCCTCGGAGCCGACGCCCAGCTCCGCCGCGAGCCCGGCGGCGTTGCGGCGCCACATGCCGGTGTCGACCCAGCCGGGGCAGACGGCGTTGACGAGGACGTTGTCGGGGCCCAGCTCGGTCGAGAGCACCTTGGTCAGATTCAGGAGCGCGCTGTTGGTGATGCCGCTGCCCAGCATGTAGGGATCGGGCTCCTTGCCGGCGCCGCCGATGATGTTCACGATTCGGCCCCAACGCCGCGCCTTCATCCCCGGCGCGACGAGGCGGATGGCGCGCATAAATCCGAACAACTTGATGTCGAGCTGCGTGCGAAGGCCGGCCTCGGTGAGCGCGTCGAAGCGGCCGGAGTACATCTGGCCCGCGTTGTTGACCAGGATGTCCACGCCGCCGAAGCGCGCGGTGGCCTCGCGCACGAGTCGCTCGACGTCGGCCTCGACCACCATGTCGGCGACGATCGCGAGCACCTCGCCGCCGGTCTTGGCCTGAAGACCGTTGCGCGTCTCTTCGAGCGGCGCGCGGGTGCGCGCGCAGACCGCCACACGCGCGCCGGCCTCGAGCAGCGCGCGCGCCGTCTCGCGCCCGATCCCGCGACTACCGCCGGTGACGATCGCGCTCCTGCCCTGAATGCCGAGATCCATGGTTTCTCCTCCCGCCGTGTCCGTCGGCGCTTGCCGATTCTACGCGCGGATTCTACGCGCCTTGTGAGTCCGGACGGCGCTATCATCCCGCCACTCATATGGGAAAGTTGGACGGGCGAGTCGCGCTGGTCACGGGGGCGAGCCGGGGGATCGGCGCCGCCATCGCGCGGGCGTTCGGTCGAGAGGGCGCGACGGTCGCCGTCAACTATCGCCGGAGCGAGGCGCGGGCGGCCGAGGTCGTGGCGGCGATCGAAGCCGCGGGGAACAGGGCCGGCGAGCCGTTCTTCAGCCGGCTCGTCGCCAGGGGCTCGGCATTCTCGATGGGCAACATGTCGTCGCTCAAGGAGACCCAGGCGATCCTCGGCGGGGAGTACGCGTTCAGCGACGCTATCACGCGCCCCGAGGTCATCCAGAAGCGGCCGCACGTCGTGCAGAAGGTCGTCACCGCGCTGGTGAAGGCGAACTACTTCATCCAGACCAAGACGGCCGAGGAGATCGTCGCTGCCATACCTCAAGACCTGGTGGGCGACCGCGCCCAGTACATCGAGACACTGAAGGCGAGCCGCGAGATCTTCGCGCCGAACGGCCTCGTCAGTCCGAGCGGGGTGGAGACGGTGATAAAGGTGCTCGACTCGTTCGGCGTCTTCCCGCCGGGCCAGAAGGTCGACGTCGCGAGCACCTACGACATGGCGTTCGTCCGGCAGGCGATGAAGGACCTCAAGCTTCCATAGCGACGGCCCTCGAGGAACCTGGACCCAGGCACCTGCGTGGCAAGAAATCTCGCGGGGGCATTTCGTCGGCTGTCACCGCGCCCACGAGTTCCAGCTCGCCGGGGTGGATTGATCTAACCCTGTTGTCGGCACTCGTCGGCGTATCAATCTCGGGGCATTGGCAGCGTTGCGCGCCCGAGATAGTCAGGAGGCGTGTCCGAGACCGGCGCGACACGCCGCTTCCCCTGCCCGTGGCTTCGCGGTGCTGTCGACTTGAGCAATGAACGGGAACGCCACATCCAGGAGAGACACCCCGATCTCTTGCCGGCTCACAGAGACAAGCTGGCCGAGGTTCTCGCCGCGCCTGACCTGATTCGTCGGAGCGTCCGATCGGACGCAGCCCGACTCTTTTCACGGTGGTACACTGACCTCCGTCAGGGCCGACACGTGGTTGTCGTCGTGCTCAGTGAACAAAGTCGCCCGGCTCGGCACTGGATCGTTACCGCTTACACCGCGCGCAGCCTGGCAACGGGAGAGATCGAATGGCATCGAAGCTGACGCTTCGATACGATCGAGACGCCGACATCCTCTACATCACGAGTCGTCCGCCCTCTCCTGAGCAAGAGACCGAGGAGCTGGGCGACGACATCATCGCGCGCCTCAATCCTCGCACCGGCAACGTCGAGAGCCTCGAGGTCTTGTTCTTTTCCACGCGGCTCCAGCGCAGCGGCCTCTTCGAGCTCCCGGTGACCGCCGACCTGCACCGCTCCGGCTAGTTTCCGAAGCGCGCGACGGAGAACGGGCTCAGGTCCGTGTCGGGCGCCTTGCCGAGCATCAGCGCGGCGACGACCTTGCCGTTGTAGGCGCCGAGCGTCAGCCCCGTCGGCCCGGCGCCACGCGGAGCGCCTCGCTCAGCACCTCGCGCACACCGGCGGCGGTCGTGCGCGGCGCGAACCCGGAGCCCGTCTCGCGGGTCGCGCCCGCGACCACGCGGCTGTCCGGCCACGCGACCATATAGTGATGATGAAACGCGCTGATCATGGGCCAGCGGCTCGTGTCCGTGCCGTGAAGGCCGAGGTGGATGATCTGCCCGCGCTGCGCGTGAACGGCTCGACCTCGTCGTCCGACACCGCGACGACCAGTTGTCCGCACCGCGCGTACCCGGTATCGCCCGCCTGCTCGCCCCGGAGACGCTCGATGAGCGCCGGGTAGTACTGGACCTCCTCGACGGCTAGGCGGGACCATGCCTCCGGGTCGCGGCTGTTCGTCTCCGGCGAGAGGATGCCGGCGCCGGCGTCGGTCGCGCGGCCGGAATCCGCGCGGTCCACCAGGAGCGGGCGCGCGCCGGCACCGACCAGGTGATACGCGGTGGCGGTGCCCAGCAGTCCGCCGCCGACGACGGCCGCGTCGAAGACCGCGCGTATGGTCATACCCTTCCTATACGCTGTCGGGGGCGTGCTTCGTCAGGACTCTCTCTGAGGGATGCCCTCACCGTGAGCCCGCCATTCGATCTTGCGGCCATCGTAGCCCTCTGCTAGTGTCTCCCCGTTCTCATGATCTTCCCTCGGCAGATCAGCTCACGGCGGGCCGCGGAGATCCTCCACAGCGTCTTCGGCCACATCGCGACCGGGTTGGCCTTCCGCCTCTGGGACGGGACGCGCGTGGCGGTCGGCAGAGCGGCGCCGGTGTGCACCGCCGTGGTGCACGCGCCAGAGACCTTCATCCGTCTCATCCGCGATCCCACGACGCTCAACTTCGCCGAGGCCTACGTGGAGGGCGCCATCGACATCGAGGGCGACCTGTTCGCGGCCATGAGTGTCGCCAACGCGATCGAGAGCATCCGCCTGTCGTCCATGGACCGGCTGCGCATTCTCGTTTCGCTCTGGCGAGGCTGACGTGGCCACCCACGACGTCATCGTGGTCGGCGGGGGACCGGGTGGAAGCACGGCGGCGTGGCGGCTCGCCCGCGCCGGCCTCCGCCCCCTCGTGCTCGACGCCGCCGCGTTTCCGCGCGTGAAAGTCTGCGCGGGCTGGGTGACTCCGGAGGCGCTGGCCGACGTGGAGGTGGACCCGGAGAAGTACCCGTTGACGATCCAGGCCTTCGCCGCCTGCCGGTTCGAGTTCGAGCGGGCGCGCCACGAGACACGCTGGAAAACGCCGGCCAGTTATGGCATCGTCCGGCGGGAGTTCGACCACTATCTACTGGAGCGTGCCCGTGCCGCCGGTGCCGACGTGCTCGAGGGCGCCCGCGTCACGGACGTGACCCCCGAGGCGGACGGGATTCGGGTCGTGACCGAGCGCGGCACCTTCGGGGCCCCGACCGTCATCGGGGCCGGCGGCCACCGGTGCCCTGTGGCCCAGGCGTTTGGCCACGTTTCCGAGCGGGAAGAGGTCGTGATCGCCCAAGAGAGCGAGACGCGTGTACCGCCCGACCGTGTCGCGTCCCTCCGGGACGTCGCCCAGGCGCCGGAGCTCTACGTGGAGCCGGACCTCAAGGGCTACGGCTGGTACTTCCCGAAGGAGGACGTCCTCAACATCGGCATCGGGGTCGTCTCCGGACCCGGGGCGGACCTGCCGCGGCGGCGGGAAGCCCTGCTCGCGTCGCTGCGCGCGGCCGGCCGCCTGCCCGCGGACCTGCCCATCGAGCCGTTCCGCGGCCACGCCTACGTCGTGCGTCGCCGGGCGCCGCGGCGGCTCGCAGGGGATCGGTTCTGTCTGGTGGGGGACGCCGCGGGCCTGGCGCGGGACCTCAGCGGCGAGGGCATCGGGCCCGCCATCCGAAGCGGAATTCTCGCCGCCGAGGCAGTCGAGGCTACACTACGGCGCGGGGCGCCCCTCGCCGCGTACGCGAAGGTGATCGTCCGCCGGTACGGATCGGGCGAGACAGGCTGGGTCGGCCGGCAGCTCGCCCGGCTCCCCGATGCATGCGTGCGCGTCCTGGTGCGCGCGGTTCTACGGATGGGCGCCACGCGGCGGCACGTGGTCTTCGGTCACATCTTTGGGATGCGGGAGGTGGCGTCATGAAGCCACGCAGCCGGGAAGCGGACGCGAAGGCGATCGCCCATCACTACGATGTGTCCAACGAGTTCTACGAGCTGTTCCTCGATCCGCTCATGGTCTACACCTGCGCGTACTACCGGGATCCCGACGGCAAGCTCGAGCAGGCCCAGCAGGACAAGCTCGATCTGGTATGCCGCAAGCTGGATCTCCAACCGGGCGAGACCCTGCTCGACATCGGGTGCGGCTGGGGCAGCCTGTCGATCTGGGCGGCGCAGAACTACGGTGTGCGCGCCCACGGCGTGACCCTGTCGCAGGCACAGGCCAGCTACGCCTCAGCACGCATCAAGCGAGAGGGACTCGAGGACCGCTGCCGGGTCGAGTGCCTCGACTATCGGGACCTTCCCGCGGACAACCGCTATGACAAGATCGCCGCGATCGGCTTGATCGAGCACGTCGGAATCCCGAACTACCCGGCCTTCTTCGCCGGCGTACGCGACCGGCTCAAGGACGGCGGCCTCTACCTCAACCACGGCATCGTTCACGAGTTCCACTGGAAGTTCACGAGCCAGACCGAGTTCCTGTACCGGCACGTCTTTCCGAACGGCGACATCGCGGTGCTCAGCGAGACGCTGACCGAGATCGAGCGCGCGGGGCTGGAGATCATGGACGTCGACGGGCTGCGGCTGCACTACGCGCGGACCTGCCGGCACTGGGTGGAGCGCCTGCGCGAGCGGGCCGACGAGGCCCGCGCGATCGCCGGCGAGCGCATCTACCGGACCTGGCTCCTCTATCTGACGTGCTCGGCGGTCTCCTTCGCGGATGGATGGATCGGCCTCTACCAGGTCCTGTCCCGGAAGCATCGCGACCCTGCCGTCGCGCCCGCACCCCGCACGCGCGAATACATGTATGAGAGGGAGACCCGTTGATTCGCCAGATCCTGATCATTACGGTGACATCGTTCGTCCTGGCCCAGATCGCGACCTTCGCCACGTCCATCTATCTGCACCGCACTCTGGCGCATAAATCCCTGGCGCTGAAGCTGCCGGTGAGCTTCCTGTTCCGCCTGGCGCTCTGGCTGTGGACCGGCCAGAGCCAGCAGCAATGGGTAGCGGTGCACCGGAAGCATCACACCTTCGCCGACCGCGAGGGCGATCCGCACAGCCCCCTCGTGCTGGGCTTCTGGAAGGTGCAGCTCTGGAACGTGTACTACTACATCCGCGAAGCCCGGAAGGTGCAGACGGTGCAGACGTTCGCGCCCGATCTCGCGCCCGACCGGTTGGAGCGGTACGTGTTCTCCTACGGCTTCACCGGGCTCTTCCTCGGCACGGCGCTCCTCTGCCTCGCCATCGGCTGGTGGCAGGGGATCCTGGCCATGCTCGGTCACGGGATCCTTTACATGTTCGTGCTGGCGCCGCTGATCAACGGGCTCGGGCACTGGTGGGGCGCGCAGAATTTTCAGAACACCGCCTACAACTCGCGCGTGCTCGCGTGGCTGACGGGCGGCGAGAGCCTGCACAACAACCACCACGCGTTTCCGCGCTCGCCGAAGTTCAGCCTGAGGCGGTCGGAGCTGGACCCCTCGTGGATCATGATCCGCGTGCTGGCCGCCCTGCGACTGGCCGCCGTCGTCGGACCACCGCTCGAGACACGGACGGCCCGCTAGGGCGCGGATGGCTCCCGCTCCACTCGACCTGACCCTGGAGATCGCCGCGCGAGCGCGCTTCGACGTGCTCGATCTGCGGTCGCGTGTCTCCATGGAGCATGGCGACGTCCTGGCGTCGTATCCACACTGTCTGTACTGGTCGGCGCACACGACGGCCGGCTTTCTGGATCGCAGCCTCAGCCTCCGTCTCGGTCTTGGGCGCGTCTCGGGATACGTCGACACCCTGCGGCGGATCTTCCCCGAGGGCGCGGGGTACGCGCACGATCGGCTGGAGCGCCGGAAGGACCTCGACGCCGCCCAGCGCGCGACCGAGCCCAAGAACGGCGACTCGCACCTGGCCTTCATCGCGGGCGGGCTCCGGCCGTGCGTGACCCACGAGAACCGGGCCGACGAAGCCGTCTGCTTCGTCGATCTGGACGGAGTCAACGAGGGCCGCGCCCGCCGGCGCGTCACCCGCGTGATCGGGTTCCACCGCGAAGCGATCGCCGGGCAGATGCAGATCCGCGTTCCCATGTCCGGGCATCCCGTCGATTCCATCAACCTCAAGAACCCGGAGCTCGGAGTCTCGGCCCAGATCGCCGAGTTCGTGGCGCGGGCCGGCGTCGACAAGGGCCGGCTGCACATCGCACTGGGTCGCGGCGAGCGCGACGCGGCCCTGACGATCAACGAATTCGAGACGCTGCTCATGAGGTACGACCTCGCCGCGATTCTGAGAAACCCCTTCCGCTTCATGGCCGAGGAGGGCAGGCAGGCGCTCGCGAACCCGCGCGGCGTGCCCGGCCGCGCGCTCGGCTACGCCAAGTACGACCTCGTCCGGGTGCTCAACCGCGGCCTCGATACGCTGGGATTGCACGGCTCGCTGATCGAGAAGCTGCTCGCCCGCACGTCGGCCGTACCCGCCCGGATGTTCCTCCGCATCCGGCGATCCATCAACTTGCTGGTGGCCGAGCGCGAGGACGGCCGTCCAGGGCCCGTGGAAGGCATCTATCAGAGCCCCATCCTCATCCAGTGGCAGCGCGCCACGCGCGACGTGCGCGAGCTCGACCTCACGCTCTACCGGCTGGAGTAGTCGCCCCCGCGTCGCGTCTCCCCGCGGGCTCGCGTGCGGCCCCATGCGCATGTGCTACGATGTGCTACATGCGCTACGCGTCGGGTGAAGTCGGTGTCCGCGAGCTTCGACAGAACCTCCGCGTCTACCTGAAGCGCGTCAAGAAGGGTGAGACCCTCGAGGTGAAGGAACGGGGCCATCGGGTCGCGGTGCTGGCTCCGGCGGGCGCCGGCTCGTCGGCGCTGGAGCGATTGATCGCCGCGGGACGGGCCACGCCGCCGAGCGGCGACCTGTTGGATCTCGGGCCACCCCGCGGATCACGGCCCTCGCGGCGGGCCAGCCGGGCGCTGAGCCGCATGCGCACCGACGCGAGGTCAGCGTGATCTACCTCGACGCCTCGGCACTGGTGAAGCTCGTCGTCCTCGAGCCGGAGTCGGACGCGCTGATCGCGCTCATCCGCGCGTGGCCCGATCGATTGTCGAGCGCGCTGTCGCTCGCCGAGGTCCAGCGAGCCCTGCGCCGCGAGCGATACGGCGGCGCGGAGCGGCGGCGCGCCCAGCGGCTGTTCGCCAGGCTTGCGCTCGTCGAGGTCGACCGGAGGATCCTGACAGCGGCCGCGGCGCTCGACCCACCGGAGCTCCGGACACTCGACGCCATTCACCTCGCCACGGCCCTCGCCGTGGGCGAGGACCTGCGCGGGCTCGTCACGTACGACCGGCGGCTCGCGGCCGCCGCCGAGCGTGTCGACCTCGAGGTGCTGGCCCCCGCGTAGTCGGTCCCGCCGCGTGGTAGTGGTAGTCTCCGTCGACATGTCACGCCGGGCCCTCCCGTTGCGCGCGGTCACGACGCTCTTCCTCGAACGCCAGCACCTCGCCCGGCCGCGCGCGGCCACGCTGACAACCAGGCGCCTCGGCCGCTTCGTCGAGGACGTGGGCGGGCTCCAGATGGAGTCCATCAACGTCCTCGATCGGGCCCACTACGTGACGGTGTGGAGCCGCTTCGGGCCCTACGACCGCGCGTGGCTCGATCGCGCCGTCTATCGGCGCCGGATCCTGTTCGAGTACTGGGCCCACGCCGCGTGCCTCGTGCCGGCGACGATGCTGCCGTGGTGGCGCCGCGCGATGCTCGACTATCGCGTGCGTCACACCGGGTGGTCCGACTGGCTCCGCCGGAATCCGAGGGTGCTCGGCGAGGTGAAGGCGGCGGTGTCGGCCACCGGGCCGATGGGGGGCGCGGAGTTCGGCGGCCGGCGCCCGCGCGGCGGCGCCGGGTGGTGGTCGTGGCGGCCCGTCCAGCACGCGCTGCACTATCTCTGGATGACCGGCGCGCTCACCATCCACTCGCGCCGGAACTTCCACAAGCGTTACGACCTCCTGGAACGGGCGGTCCCGGCCGTGCTCACCTGCCCCGCGGTCTCGACGGCCGAGTTCGCGCGCTGGCACCTCGAGCGCTCGCTGCACGCGATGGGCGCCGCGACGGAGCGCAACCTCGCCGCATACATGACCTTTCCTCGATTCGCGCGGGGCGCGCGCCTCCGAGCGCTGCGCGCCATGATCCAGCGCGGAGAGGTCACGCCGCTGGACGTGGAGGGCAGGCCGGGCGAGTGGCTCGTGCTCACGCGTGATCTGCCGGCTCTCCAGCGGGCGCGGCGGGTGGATGCCGCCTCGCGCGGCACGACGCTGCTCACGCCCTTCGATTCATTGCTCTGGCACCGCGAGCGCGTGAGGCACCTCTTCGACTTCGACTACCGCATCGAGGTCTACACCCCGGGCGACAAGCGCGTGCACGGCTACTACACGCTGCCGATCCTCCACGACGGCCGTCTCATCGGCCGCGTGGACGCCAAGACCCATCGCGCCGAGCGGGCGCTGGAGGTTCGTCACGCGCACTTCGAGCCCGGACCCGTCGGCGATGAGGCGCTCGCGGGGCTGGCCGGAGCCCTGCGCTCGCTGGCGACGTTCGTCGGCGGCGACGAAGTCGCGCTCCGTCGGGTGACGCCGCGCCGGCTGCGAGCCCCGTTGGCGCGCGCTCTGGTACGCCATCCGGCGGGAACCTCAGGGTGAGCAGTTACCGACCAGACGGCTACTTGCTGACCGGGCAGGGTGCAGACTCTGAGACGGTCCGGCGCCGGCTAACCCTTTTCAGAATGGAGGATTTCTCTCGACGGGACAGCCGGGCATGCGGGTTGCTCCTGAGATCATCGTGCGTTGCAATAGACGCCTGGCCGAGCTCGGCGTGGTGACTGCCACCATCGCAGTCTTCCCGCTGACCGTCCTCGTGCTCTGGGCGTGCGGATGGTATTCGAGCGTCACGGCACCTCGCGACGCGGACCCGCTCTTCGGCGAGCGCGAGGGTATCGTCTGGAGAGTCGACGTCAAGCCGCCCGCGGAAACTCTCCACGTGAGCTCGAATCCATTCGGCATCGGCATCGTGGCCGTGGCCCTCACGCCCGACACCCTCATCCTGGTCGGCGACAAGGAGGGTGGAGTCGGTGACCTCCGTGAGGGCACGAAGATCAAGGTCATCTACAAGCGTCGCGAGACGACGCTCATCGCGCTCTGCGTGGAATTTCTGAGCCCGACGGATCACGCGTCGCAATCCGAAGGGTGTCGAAGCAAGACCGTCATCGGTGGGCTCGCGTCTGCCGGGACCGTATCGCCCGACGCTGACCCGGGGTCGTCCCGGTAGCCCTCACCCGGCCCGATTCGAGCGCGCCACCGTCACCGGCTCCGACGGGGAGGGCGCGCGAGCCAGAAGCACGCCGTGCCCAGCGCGCAAAACCCGACGGCGACGAGAAAGGCGACGCGATAGCTGCCGGTCACGTCGTGCACGACGCCGCCGAACCACGGCGCGACGCCGCCGCCGATGCCGTTGCCCACGCTCAGGATGCCGTAGATCGCGCCGAAGCGTCGGCCCGGGAAGAGCTGGGACGCCATCGCGGTGATGATGGGGCCGCGGGCGCCAAAGCCGAGACCGAAGAAGAGCGCGTAGGCGTAGAGGGCCGCCGCGTGCGGCCACACCTCGAGCCCGAGCAGGCAGAGGGTTCCGACCGCCGTGCACGCGTAGGAGATGGTGGCCGACGTCGCGCGACCGATCCGGTCGGCGGCGACGCCGAAGACGATCCGGCCCACGGTCGAGAGGAGCCCGGTGAGCCCGAAGATCCCCGCCACGAACAGGCGCGGAAATCCATGGTCCACCGCGAAGGCCACCGAGTGGGTGACGACGGAGAAGACCGCCAGCGGTGTGCACAGGTAGGCGAAGAAGAGCGCCCAGAACGCCCGCGTCCGCAGCGCGTCGCCGACCTCCTGATCCGCGATGACGCGCACAGGCGTACGTCCCGACGTCCCGCCTCGAGCCGGTGTCGTCGCGACCGGCGCGTCCCGCACGCCGAACCAGACGATAGGAACGAGCGCGACGAGCGTGCCCACGCCGAGGACGAGATACGCGGTGCGCCAGCCATATCCGGTGATCAGCCACTGGGCGAGCGGACCGACCACGAGCACGCCTGCCCCCATGCCCGAGAAGGCCAAGCCCATCATGCTGCCCCGCCGCTCGGTGAACCACCGCGCGAGCAGCGCCCCGCTCGGTACCCAGCTCACCGCGCACAGCCCCGCCGCGGCGAGCACGCCCACCACCACGTAAAGCGACCACAGCGATGCGATCCGGCTCGCCAGCACACACGAGCATCCGAGCAGGCACGCCCCGCCGAGCATGACCCGGCGCGGCCCGACGCGGTCCACGAGCATCCCCACCGCGGGCGAGAGGATCCCCTGCACGATCGACGAGATCGAGAACGCCGCCGCCGTGGCGCCGCGCGACCAGCCGAACTCCTCCAGCAGCGCCACGAAGAAGATCGGGAACGAGAAGTAGAGACCCGAGGCGATCGCCAGGATGACCCACACCGCGCCGACCACGATCAACGCTCCGGGACGGACGCCGCTCCTGTCGGCCGTCACCGCCGCGGCCACATGCTGGCGCGCCACCGGATCCCGATCAGCAGGGTGAAGACCAGGCCGATCGTGGTGGCGGCGGTGATGGTCAGCGGATAGCCGATCTGCTCGATGAGCACGCCGGAGGCCATCAGCCCCAACGGCAGGCCGTAGAGCTGCGGACGCTGAAAGCGGCGAGGATCAACGACCGTCGTTGTACTATGATCGACCTACACCATGCCAGACCAAAGCGAGTGCAAGCACGGCTTGAAGCAGGGCTGCGCCTACTGTCACGCCGTCAGCCCGATCGTGGTGAAACAGGCGGGACAGAAGAGACGGACGAAGACCTCCCCCCTCTCGGAGAAGATGAACGACCGGATGACGGCACTGAAGCGGCGCCTTCGCGCGATCCGCGGCGAGTAACGTGGGCGCCTAACCGGCCAGCGACTCGATCGCCCGCACCTCGTCGTCGGAGAGCGACAGCTCGCGGCTGGCCAAGTCCTGCTGCATGTGCCCGGCGTCGGACGTGCCCGTCAGGGGCAGCATCCCGATCGCCTGCGCGAAGCGGAACACCACTTGGGCCCGCGTGGACTTGCCGCCCTCGGCGATGCGGGCGATCAGCGGGTGGGCCAGCACCTCCGGGTTCGCCGTGAGCAGCGAGAAGCCCTGGTAGACGATCTTTCGCTCCGCGCAGAATCGCCGAACGTCGCGATCCCAGCCGAGCCGGGCGAAGCAGCGGTTCTGGACAAACGCGGGCGTCTCGGCGCCGGTCGCCGCCATCTGCTCGAGGTGCCAGAGCCCGACGTTGCTCACGCCGAGGAGCCGCGTGCGGCCGGCGTCCCGCTCCCTCACCATCGCAGCCCACACCTCCGCGTCGTCGTCGGTCCAGGCGGGGCCGGAGGCGGGCCCGTGCAGCACGTAGCTGTCGACGTGGTCGGTCCCGAGGTGCTCGAGCGAGCTCTGCATGGACTGGGCGACCTGCGTCCCGAGGTCGGCCGCGGGGTCGTAGGGCAGCCGATGGTCCTGACCGCGCTGGTAGGTGAACTTCGTCTGCAAGAACAGCTCCGCGCGTGTGACCAAGCCCGCGCGGTAGACGGCGGCGAGCGCCTGACCGATGCCCGCCTCGAAGTAGTGTCGCCGCTGGTTCGCGGTGTCGATGCCCCGGAAGCCCGCGCGGAGCGCAAGCTCGGTGAGCGCCTGCGTCCGGTCTTCTTTCCAGGCGGTGCCGTAGAGGAAATCGGGAACGGGCCGCATGGGTCCAGTCTACCGCCGACGACCCTGCTATGATCCCCGACCATGGCGGATCACGGCGCTCTGCCCCTCGCCCGCTTCTCGGTCCTCGACCTCACGCGCGCGCGGGCGGGCCCGACCTGTGTCCGGCAGCTCGTGGACTGGGGCGCCCGGGCGGTCAAGATCGAGATGCCGGGCGGACGCGCGGGCGACGGCATGGGCGGCCAGCGCCACGGGTTCGACTTCCAGAACCTGCATCGCAACAAGAAGGCCATGACCCTGAACCTCCGCGAGCCCGAGGGCGTCGCCATCTTCAAGCGGCTCGCGCGGGACGCCGACGTCGTCGTCGAGAATTACCGGCCGGACGTGAAGCGCCGTCTGGGCATCGACTACGAGAGCCTGCGCCCGCTCAATCCGCGTCTGATCTACGCCTCCATCTCCGGCTTCGGTCAGGGCGGGCCGTATCGCGACCGGCCCGGCGTCGATCAGATCGCGCAGGGGATGGGCGGCTTGATGTCGATCACGGGCATCCCGGGCCAGGGGCCGGTGCGCGTGGGCATTCCCGTCGCCGACCTGTGCGCGGGGATCTTCCTGGCGCAGGGCATCCTCGTCGCGCTCCTCGAGCGTGAGGTCACCGGCGTGGGCAAGTGGGTGCACACATCCTTGCTCGAGGCGATGCTCTCCATGCTCGACTTTCAGGCGTCGCGCTGGCTCATGAGCGGTGACGTTCCGCCCCAGGCGGGGAACAACCATCCCACGGGCATCCCGACCGGGGTCTTTCCGACGAAGGACGGCCACATCAACATCGCCGCCGCCGGCGACGAGATCTACGACCGCTTCTGCCGCGCCATCGGCCGTCCGGATCTCCGCACCGATCCGCGCTTCGCCAGCGCCAAGGCGCGCTCGACCAACCGGGACGCGCTGACGGACGTGCTCATGCCGGTCACCCGGCAGAAGACGAGTGCGGAGTGGGTCCCCCTCCTGAACGACGCGGGCGTGCCCTGCGGGCCGATCTATCGGGTCGACGAGGCCTTCGCCGATCCCCAGGTGAAGCATCTGGAGATGGCGCAGCCCGTGCGCTCTCCCCGGCTCGGCGACCTCACCATCCTCGGGCACCCGGTCTCGCACGGCGAGCGACGGCCGCCGATCCGCGCCGCGGCGCCGGAGCTCGGTCAGGACAACGCGGAGATCCTCACGTCGCTCGGCTACACCACGGAGCAGATCGACGACCTGGCGAAGCGCGGCATCATCTGATTCTGATCACTCGTCTTACTCGAGGAGGGCTCGATGACGCTTCAGGAGAAGCTCGACGCCATGCGCGAGGCGTCCAAGACGCGGATCCCAGCCGAAGCCCGGGCGATCATGCAGCGCAGCATCGACGAGCTCAGGGCGTCCGGGATCATGAACCGGTTTGCCCGCGTCGGGCAGACGGCGCCGGACTTCACCCTGCCCAACGCCGCAGGCCGACTGGTCGGCCTCAAGGAGCTCCTGGCCCGCGGCGCGGTCGTGCTGTCGTTCTATCGCGGCCGCTGGTGACCGTACTGCAACGCAGAGCTGGACGCTCTGCAGCAGGCCCTGCCCGAGATCACCGCCGCCGGCGCCACCCTCGCCGTCGTCTCGCCCCAGATGGCGCGCACGCCACGCGAGACCGAGGAGCCCAAGCCGCTGTCGTTCGAGCTGCTGCGTGACTTCGGAAACCAGGTCGCCGAGGCGTACGGCCTGGCCTTCACGCTGCCCGATCACCTGCGCGAGATTTATCTGAAGTTCGGCATCGACCTGGCGCGGGGCAACGGTGACGGCACCTGGCGGCTCCCGGTTCCGGCCCGGTTCGTGATCGATCGCCGGGGCATCATCCGCGCGGTCGACGCCGACCCGGACTACACCCGGCGCTCGGAGCCGGCCCGGACCGTGGAGATCCTCGCGGGACTGCGGCAGGATCGAGCATGAAAGCGTACTTCCTCGCACCCGGTTCCGGCGGGACGGGCGTCGAGCTTCGCGAGACCGCCGCGCCCGAGCCCAAGCCCGGCGAGATCCTCGTGCGCGTGCGGGCCACGTCGCTGAACCGGGGCGAGCTGCTGGGCGGCAAGCCCGGCGCGCCCGCCAAGCCCGGCGGCGGTGAGTGCGCGGGTGAGGTCGTCAGGGTCGGCGAGGGCGTGACGGGTGTCTCGGCGGGCGAGCGCATGATGGGGCGCTGCGCCGGCGGCTTCGCCGAGTACGCGCTGATGGACGCGCGCGAAGCCGTGCGCGTGCCCGGCAGGCTTTCGTGGGAAGAGGCGGCGGCCACGCCGCTGGTCTTTCTCGTCGTCTACGACATGCTGGTCGCCCAGGGCCGCCTCACGGCCGGGCAATGGCTGCTCGTGACCGGCGTGTCGTCGGGTGTCGGGGTCGCCGCGCTCCAGACCGGCAAGGTGCTGGGCGCGCTCGTCATCGGCACGTCGGGGTCCGCCGACAAGCTCGCGCGGCTCGAGAAGCTCGGCCTCGACGTCGGCCTCCGCACGCGGGCCGGCGACTTCCACGACGGGGTGATGAAGGCCACCGACGGCAAGGGCGTGAACCTCGTGGTCAACAACGTGGGCGGCTCCGTGTTCGCCGAGTGCGTCAGGGCGCTGGCGTTCGAGGGGCGGCTCGCGACGGTGGGGCACATGGACCGGGTGCTGAGCGCCACCCTGGATCTCGAAGCGCTGCACGCCAAGCGCCTGACGGTCTTTGGTGTGTCCAACCGCCTCCGCACGGCGGCGCAGCGCGCCGAGACCGTGCGCGGGTTCGTCCGGGACCTCCTGCCGCACTTCGAGAGTGGCCGGCTGCGCCCGCTGGTGGACAAGGTCTTTGCATTCGACGAGCTGCCGGCGGCGATCACGTTCATGGAGTCCGACACCCAGGTCGGCAAGATCGTCGTGCGGGTCGCCTGATGGACTTCGGGCTCTTCTTCCTCATGCAACGGGACGAGCGGTGGAGCGAGCAGGCCGTCTACGACTCCTGCCTCGAGCAGATGCTGGGCGCCGAGGCGCTCGGCTATCATTCCGTCTGGATCGCCGAGCATCACTTCAACGACTACGGCCTCTGCCCGGCGCCCCCCGTCCTGGCCTCGTTCCTCGCGGCGCGGACGACCACGCTGCGCCTCGGCATGGGCGTGAGCCTGTTGCCGCTCCACCACCCCGTGGACCTCGCCGAGCAGCTGGCCGTGCTCGACGTGGTGAGCGGCGGACGGCTCGACGTCGGCATCGGACGCGGCGGGACATTGCAGGACTACCAGACCTTTCAGTCCGACCGCGACGACGCCCGCCCGCGCGTGGAAGAGGGCATCGCGCTCATGCAGCAGTCGTGGGGCGGCGCGCCCTTCGACTTCCAGGGCCGCTTCCACGGGGCCGAGCGGCTTCACGTCCGCCCGCGCCCTGTCCAACAGCCGCATCCGCCGCTCTACATCGCGGCCAACAGCGAGGACAGCGTGCTGTCGGCGGCACGGCTCGGCCTTCCGACGCTCTCGTCGTTCTTCGTGCCGATGGACGAGCTGCAGCGTCGGCATCACCTCTATCGCGACACCGCGCGCGCCGCGCGGCCCGATTCGGATATCGAAGAGCTCGAGCGTCGGTCCTGGGGCATGCGCGTGGTGCACGTCGCGCCCAGCCGCGACGAGGCGCTGCGGGCGGTCGAGGCGCCGTTCATGGGCTATCAGCGGAAGATGGCCGTGCTCCGCTCCAACAGCACCGGCGGCTCGGTGCCCAACTCGTTCGATCGCACGATGCTGCGCCTGCGCCCCTTCGAGGAGTACCTTGCGACCGGCTGGACGTTGATCGGGACGCCGGACGAGGTGACGGACGGCCTGCAAAAGTATCTCGAGGCCACCGGCTACCAGCGGGTGCTGCTGCTCATGGCGCTGCCGGGGCTCCCGACCGCGCTCGCGCTGCGCTCGATGCGGCTCTTCTCGGAAAAAGTCGCGCCGGCGATCCACCCGGTCGCGCACACGGCCCGATGATCCAGGTTCGACGCCTCGGACCGCAGATCGGCGCCGAGATCCACGGCGTGGACGTCAGAACGCTCGACGACGCGGGCTTCGCACAGATCTATCGCGCGTGGCTCGACGCGAACGTCGTCGTGGTCCCGGGCCAGGAGCTCCAGACCGAGGACTTCCTGCGCTACAGCCGCCGCTTCGGCGTCGTGGTCCCGCATCCGTCGAAGATGACGCGCCACCCGGACTATCCCGAGATCACGCTGCTCGGCGTCAACAAGTTCGGGCCGGACGGCCGGCTCGACCAGGCGATCTACCGGCGCGGCGCCGAGGGATGGCACACCGATGGCGCCTACGACCAGGAGCCGTTCAAGGCGACCCAGCTCTACGCCCTGGCCGTCCCGAGCCGGGGCGGCGACACGCTCTTTGCCAGCATGTACGCGGCGTACGACGCGCTGCCGCTGCGGCTGAAGCAGCGCCTGGAGGGACGCAAGGGCGCCTTCACCTACGGCGGGCGACGGAAGGCAACGGCGCTCCTGAACGAGGGGGACCGCGACTGGACGCCGGTCTTCCATCCGATCATCCGCACGCATCCAGAGACCGGACGCAGAGGGCTCTACTTCGATCCCGGCAAGATCCTCCGCATCGAGGGCATCGACACGCAGGAGAGCGACGATCTCATCGAGG
The DNA here is from genome assembly GCA_050731995.1 of Candidatus Rokuibacteriota bacterium. Taxonomy (GTDB): domain Bacteria; phylum Methylomirabilota; class Methylomirabilia; order Rokubacteriales; family CSP1-6; genus JBOHQB01. The sequence continues at coordinate 1,178 of JBOHQB010000440.1, read as the reverse complement.
AGCTGACAGGCCGCTTGATCCAGCCCGAAGGGGAGTACCGTCACACCTGGCGCAAGGGCGACATCGTCATCTGGGACAACCGCTGCTCGTACCACAGAGCGGCGGGCGACTATCCACCCGAGGAAGACCGGATCCACTGGCGTGTCTCGATCAAGGAGCGTGTATGACCATCGTCGCGCGCATGCTCACGCAGGAAGAGGACGGCATCGGCGGGTACATGGCGCATCCCGAGAGCGGCGGCGCGCGGCCGGGGATACTCATGGCGCACCACGCGCACGGCGTCACGGCCGACTACAAGCTCGACGCGTACCGGTTGGCCGAGCTCGGCTTCAACGTCCTCGCGCCGAGCCTCTTCAACATGTTCGGGATCGCGGGAACGAGCCACATCGGTCAGGGCGCCGATCTCCAGGCGAAGCACTCCGACGGCGACTTCCTCGGCAAGATGGACGAGGCCTGGCGCTACCTCACGGGGCCCATGAAGTCGGACCCGGCGCGCACGGCGGCGATCGGCCACTGCATGGGCGGCCGGTTGCTGATCCCCTTCGCGGCCGACCATCCCCAGGTGCGCGCGATCGTCCTCTACTATCCGTCCGTCCGCGACGAGCCGGAGACCCCGCATCGGCCACGCCACGCCTTCAAGCTCGCGAAGACGCTCACGTGCGCGTCGCTCGTCTTCTGCGGCGGCAAGGACTACATCGCGACGCCAGCCATCCAGGGACCGCTCTGGCAGAGCTTCATCGCCAACGGCCGGCTCGTCGAGTGGCACTTCTTCTCCGACGCCAACCACGGCTTCCGCCACCCGGACAACGCCGGCTTCCAGCCGTACCACGCCGACCTTACCTGGCCGCTCGTCACCGGCTTCCTCGGGCGCACGGTGTGACGCACATGGCCATCCAGATCCCGTCCGCGGCGCGCTCCGAGCTGGCCCCGACGGGCAGGCTCCGGGTCGGACTCAACCATGGAAACTTTCTGCTCGTCACGCCCGGCTCCTCCGCGACGGATCCCTGCGGCGTCGCGCCGGATCTCGCGCGTGAGCTCGGCCGCCGGCTCGGCGTGCCGGTGGAGTTCTCCAAGTTCGACACCGCCGGCGCGCTCGGGGACGCGGTACGCGCCGGCGTCTGGGACGTGGCGTTTCTCGGGGCCGAGCCGCAGCGCGCGGCTGAGATCGCGTTCACCGC
>JBOHQB010000439.1:0-1847 GCA_050731995.1 Candidatus Rokuibacteriota bacterium | reverse complement strand
CGTGCACGATCGCGGAGTGGAGCAGTGCGGGATCGTCGCCTTTCTCAAGGACGGCGAAGCGCCGGCCAAGACGCGCGACCGGCTGCGCGCCATGAACATCAACGCACACGAGGCCCGCTTGTCGCGGCTCGATCTGCCCGCGCGCGGAGTCGACGCGCTCGTCCGCGCCAGCGTGCACTACTACAACGACGAGTCCGAGGTGGAGCGCTTCGTTCGGGCAGTGGCGGGCTAGCTCTCTCGATACGATCATGAACGGGAGGACGGGCTGCGCCCCGCTCAGTCGAGCACGACGAGCCCGCGCGCGGAGCGATTCAACACGCGACTGCCGGCCGTGGTGACCAGTGCCGTATCGCGCAGCGCGACGCCACCCCAGCCGATCTCGAGGTGCGGGACCTCGATGCGGAGCACTTCGCCCGCCTCCAGCGTGGTGGCTTTGCCGGCGTCAAGCTTGGGCCGCTCGTAGGGCTCGAGCCCGATGGCGTGTCCGACGTGGCCGCGGCTGAAGCGCGGCAACCCCGCCGCACGCGTCGCCGTCATCACCGCGTCATAGATCTGTCCCGCGGCGGCGCCCGGCTTGATTGCGTCGATCGCGGCCGCGAGTCCGGCCTGTACGGCATCCGACGCCGCAGCCTGGCGCGCGCTCGGCTGCCCCATCACCGCCGTCCGACCGAGGCTCGCGTAGTACCCCTTGAAGATGGCGCCGACGTCGAAGCGGACGAGATCACCCGCGCGGAGCGCGCGGTCGGTCGGCGGCGGTAAGGCGATCCACGTGCGGTCGCCGAACGCGATGCAGGACGGGTAGAGGGTCGCGTCACGCCGGAGCACTTCAGTCTGATAGGTTGCCGCCGCCTCGCGCTCGGTCACGCCCGGCTTGAGTGACTGGAGCACCACGTTGACAGCTTCCTCCGCGATGTTGAGCGCGCGTCCGAGGCATTCGATCTCGTACGGGCCCTTCACCCGACGTGCGGTCAGGAGCGCCGTCGCGGCCGGAACGATCGTGAAGCTCTTGAGGTGCGCGGTGACGCGCTCCCACGCGGCGGGAGTCAGCGTGGACTCGTCGAGTCCGACCCGACCCTCGCGCACACCGAGCGCCTCGAGCGCGCTCGCGATCGCATGAGCCGGTGACGGCGCCCGACGCTCCGTCCACTCGCGCACTCGCTTGTCCACCCCGAGCGGATCGGCATACGAACAGACGAAGCCGCCGAAGGCGATGATGTGATCGACCGCGATGCCCTCATCCATGAGGTGCGGGACGTCGACCGCGGGTACCACGAGGGCGGTGCCGCGCGGTGTCCACACCGCGAACTGCGGGGTCCGGAAGATTTCATGGTTCAGGCTCCGGAAGCCGGTCGTGTAGAAGACGTTCTCGGCGGTCGTCCCGATCAGGGCAACGAGTCCCTCATGGTCGAGCGCCGCGGTGACTCGGTCGAGCTGGTGTGGATACACGCCCGTCTCCTCTCGTACCCGCGCCGATGATGCGCCACGCCTGCGCAGACCGCAAACCACGGTCCGCCGTCCGCCCTGTCCGTCCCCGCGTATAATCCGCCTGCGCGCGCGACTTGAGCGCGCAGGAGGCACACCATGGCGCTGGAGACGACGCAGGAGCGAGTTCGGCCGGTGACGGGGACGCATATCGTGCGCGTGCAACACGAGGGCATCGTGACCGCCGACGCCGAGCGGTCGAAGGACTTTTACTGCCGCGTGTTCGGATGGAAGGTGCTGGACCGTCCGGCGTTCAAGGCCGGTGGGTACTGGATCGGCACGGCGGGCATCTTTCCGCAGATCCACATCATCCAGACGGAGAATGTGCCGCCGGGGCCGGACGCGCCGATCAGCCCCGTCGCTCG
>JBOHQB010000438.1:0-1671 GCA_050731995.1 Candidatus Rokuibacteriota bacterium | reverse complement strand
CTCGCGCGCGTGCTCTGGGTGCGCTGCGACGGCCGCCGCGACGCGGCACTGCGCGCGGCCGACCTCCTCGCGCGGTGCCCGGGCTTCGCCCTGGTCGCGCTCGACGTCGGCGAGAGCCCGCCGCGTCTCACGCTCGCCGCGGCGTTCAGGTGGAAGCTCGCGGTCCGCCGTGCGGGCGCCTCGCTCCTCGTCGTCGGGCGCCGGCGGATCATGGGGTCCGGCGCGAGCCTCGTTCTGGACGCGCGCCGCGCGGGGCTCGCGTGGAGCGGCCCGGGGCTGGTGCCGACCCGCCTCGACGGTGTCCGGACGCGCCTCACCGTGCTGCGCGGCCCCGTGCCCCCCTGGTCCCCCGTGTCCCTCGGGTCCATTGACGCGCCGTCCGAGCCGCTCTGGTGGAGCGCGTGAGCGTGGGCCGCTTCGCGTGCGTCCGCGTTCCGCACTTCGCCGCCGCCGCGGCCGAGCGGTGCGAGCCGGAGCTCCGCGAGCTGCCGCTCGCGATCGTCGCCGGCACCCCGCCGGCCACGCGCGTCGTCGAGGCGAGCCCCGCGGCGCGTGAGCGCGCGGTCCATCCCGGGCTCACGAGCGCCGAGGCCGTTGTGCGCTGTCCGGCGCTCCTCCAGCGTCCGGTGTCTGACGAAGCCGTCGCCTCCGCGCGCCACGCGCTTCTGGACGCGTGCCTCGCCGTCTCGCCGCGCGTGGAGGACGCGGGCGCCGGCCTGGTCAATGTCGACCTCGCGGGACTCCGGCGCCTCTATGGCGTCGAGGGCGACGAGACGGCGATCGGCGAGCGTCTCGTGCGCGCGGCGCATGGGGTCGGGCTCGAAGCGCGCGTGGGGATCGCGTCGAGCCGTGCGACCGCCCGCGTCGCGGCGCTCCTCGGATTGCTCCACGGCTCGCGCGTGAGCATCGTTCCGCCGGGAGGCGAGCGCGCCGCGCTCGCGACGATTCCGCTCGGCGCCCTGGCGCTTGGCGAGGACGTCGCCGCGGCGCTCGCCCGCTGGGGCATCACGACGCTCGGCGGAGTAGCGGATCTGCCGCGCCCCGGACTCGCGCGGAGGCTCGGCGCTTCCGGGCTCGCGGCCCACGACCTCGCGTCGGGCGTGGATCGCGAGCCGTTCGTTCCGTGGGCGCCGCCGCCCTACTGGGAAGAAGCGCAGGGGCTCGAGTGGGAGATCGATTCCCTCGGCGCGCTGGGGACTGTCATCGGGCGCGCGCTCGAGCGGCTCTGCGCGCGGCTCGAGGCCGCGCACCTGTGGGCGGACAGGCTGGAGACGAGGCTCGCGCTGGCGACGGGCGGCCACCACGTGCGCGCGGTCGCGCTCTCCGCGCCGATGGGCGATCCGCGCTTGATGTGGACGCTGCTGGTGCTCGACCTCGAGCGCCATCCGCCGCCGTCGGCCGTCGTCGGCGTCGCGCTGAGCGCGCGCGTCGTCCCGCGCCGCGCCCAGGCTGGGGACCTCTGGCGGCCGGCGGTTCCGGCGGTGCGCGACCTCGCCCACGTGCTGACGCGGCTCACGGCGCTCGTCGGCGATGCCAACGTCGGCGCGCCCGTCGTCGCCGACTCGCACCATCCCGACCCCGTCACGCTGGCGCCGTTCGCGCCGGCGGTCGCGGGCGCGGTCGCGCTCTCCGCGCCGATGGGCGATCCGCGCTTGATGTGGACGCTGCTGG
>JBOHQB010000437.1:0-4391 GCA_050731995.1 Candidatus Rokuibacteriota bacterium | reverse complement strand
GGCCGGGGCTCCATGATCCGCACCGACACGCCCCGGCACGGCTGACCGACCGACAGGAAGCGTCCGCTCGGGTCCGTGCGCAGCGGCACGGCGCGCGGCCAGATCGCGACGGCGAGCGTCGCCTCCGCCAGACCGTAGCAGGGTCGGACGATCCGCTTGAGGCCGAAGCGACTCTCGAAGGCGTCGATCGTAGACATCCGGACGGGCTCGGCGCCCGACAGCGCCGACTTGAGCGAGGTGAGGTCCAGGTCCGCCGTGTCGCGCACGTGCCGCACGCAGTTCCGGTAGCCGAAGTCCGGCGAGACGGTGAAGGTCGCGCGCACGCGCGTGACCAGCTCGAGCCACTGGCGCGGGCTGCGGAGGTCGGGCGGCAGGAGCCAGAGAGGCGCGGCCGTCAGCGGCGGCGTGAACGAGCAGCCGATCAGGCCCATGTCGTGGTAGAGCGGCAGCCACGACACGACCCGGTCCTCGGCCGTGAGCCCCGCCGCCTCGCTCATGAACGTGCACGTGTTCACCACGTTGGCGTGGCTGAGCATCACGCCCCGCGGGTGGCCGGTGGAGCCGGAGGTGTATTGGAGAAACGCGAGATCGTCGGGCCGCGCCGTGTGCACGGCGGGCGCCTCCGCCTCCGTGTCGAGCTCGTTCGGCTCGAGCACCATCCGCACGTTCGGCGCCGCGGCCACGGACTCGTCGACGCCCTGGCGGAACCAGCCCACCGTCGCGACCGCGACCGCGTCGGAGTCGCGGAAGATGTTCGCCGTGGCCTCGACGCCGAGCGTGGGGTAGAGGGGCACGGGCACGGCGCCGATCCGGAGCGCGCCGAAGAAGGTGTAGAAGAACTCGGCGCACGTCGGATAGATCAGGCACACCTTGTCACCCGGCCCCACGCCCGCGCGCGACAGCGCGGCGGCGTAACGCCCGCTCTGCGTCCACAGCCGCCCGTAGGTCACGGTCTCGTCGAAGAGCGAGAAGTACTGCGTGTCGGGGCTCGCCGCGGCTCGACGGCGCATGAGGTCGGTGAGAGTCTCGGCGCGCATCGGCTCGAGATCGGTCATTCCCGGCTCCTTGTGCCCAGACCCAGCGATCAGGGCCGCGCGCCGAGCGTCGCCGCGACGCGGTGATCGGCACCGTCCCTGAGATAGACGACCTGCACGGTGTCGCCCGGACGGCGCCTGCCGAGCGCCGCCCTCAGATCGTCGAAGCTTGCCATCGGCTCGCCGTCGACGCGCACCAGCACGTCGCCGCCGCGGAGCCCCGCGCGCGCCGCGGCGCTGTCCGCGATCACCTCGGACAGACGGACTCCGTCCGATTCGCCGGGCGCGGCGCCGATCCCGAAGAACGCGCCGCCCGCAGCGGGATCGGGGCCCCGCTCGCGCGCCTCACGCGCCGGGCGCGCCACCCGGGCGTACACGGGGCGCGGGCCCGCATCGAGCTCGTCGATCACGCGCGCGGAGACGGCGGCGATCTGCGCCATGCCGGCGGCGTTGATCAGGTCGGCCGTGTCGGTGGGCCGATGGTAGTCGTCGTGGCGGCCCGTGAAGAAGAAGAGCACCGGGACCCCCGCCGTGTAGAAGCGCGCGTGATCGGACGGCCCGTAGGGGCTCGGGCGGAGGTCGGGCCGCAGCCCCTCCGCCCCGGCCGCGCGCGTCACGAGCTCCCGCAGCCGGTCCGCGCTCTCGACGCCGCCGATCATCAGCCGTCCATCGCGCAGCCGTCCGACCATGTCGAAGTTGAGCATCGCGACCGTCCGGTCGAGCGGCACGGTCGGCCGCTGGACGTGGTGGGACGAGCCGAGCAGTCCCAGCTCCTCGCCGCCGAAGAGCGCGACGACCATCGTCCGTGCGCCACCGCCCGCCGCCGCGAGCGCCCGCGCGAGCCCGACGACGACGGCGGTGCCGGAGGCGTTGTCGTCGGCGCCGGGGTGCACCGCCCCGCCGACCCGGCCCAGGTGGTCGTAGTGCGCGCCCAGCACGAGCGCCTCCCTTGCCAGCACCGCGTCGGTGCCGGGGATCACGCCGATCACGTTGAGGCCGGTCACGGTCTCGCGCGCGAGAAGCGCGGAGACGCGCGCCCGCGCGGCCGTGACGAGGGAGGCCGGCGCGCGACGGCTCGCGATCCGGGCAGCGAGCGTCGCCGTGTCGATGCCGGCGGGCGCCAGCAGCGCGTCGGCAGTCGCGCGCGTCACCGTCCCCGAGACGAGCGCGACCGGCGCCGCGGTGGCGGACGGCTGGGGCAGTGTGTCGGCGACGAACAGGAGCGCGGCGGCGCCGTGCCGGCGCGCGAGGATCAGCCTGTCGAGCCGCGTGAAGCGGCGCGCGCCGAGGTGCGGCGGCGTCCCGTCGAGCGCGATCACGACGGCGCCGCGCGCGTCGGTCCCGGCGTAATCGTCCCAGGCGAGATCCGGCGCCTCGACACCATAGCCGACGAAGACGACCGGTCCCTCGACCGCGGCGACGAGCGAGCCGCCGTGCGGCGTCCACTCGCGGCCGGCCTCGAACGCACGGCGGGCGGGTGCGGTCGCCTCGAGCGAGGACGCCGGGCCGACGCGGGTCACCGAGCCGACCGGGAACGACTGGAAGAACCCGCCGTCGTCGCCGCCGGGCCGCAATCCGGCGGCGGCCAGCCACGCCGCGATCTGTCGCGCCGCCCGCTCGCCGCCGGGCGTGCCCGAGCGCCGCCCGTCCATCTCGGGCGTCGTCAGCGCCTCCACGAGCGCCTGGAGCTCGGCGGCGGACGGCGGCGTCCACGCGACGCGCGGCGCCGCGACACTCGAGGCGAGCGCGGCGGGCAGCAGGAGGAGGACGACGAGCGCGGCGACGACGCAACGCCGGATCACGGCCGGTATTCTACCAGCCGGCGCGGGTGACTTTGGGGTTACGCGACGGCGACGACGCGCCCGCCGGTCATCCGCACCAGCTCGCCGGGGACGAGCCGGAATATCGTGTGGGGGTGTCCGGCGGCGGCCCAGATCTCCGGCCACGCGAGGAGATCCTGGTCGATGAGCGTCGTAAGGGGCCGCGCGTGGCCGACGGGCGCGACGCCGCCGATCGCGAAGCCCGTCTGCTCGCGGACGAAGTCGGCGTCGGCCTTGCCGACCGGCTCGCCGACGAGCGCCGCGACCCTGGCCTCGTCCACACGGTTGGCGCCGCTCGTGATGACGAGCAGCGCGTGGTCCGTGCGGGGGAGCCTGAAGACGAGCGACTTCGCGATCTGACCGACCTCGCAGCCGACCGCCCGCGCGGCGTCGGCGGCGGTGCGACAGGACCGTTCGAGCGCCACGACCTCGTGGCCAAGGCCGAGCGATTCCAGCGCCGCCTGCACGCGCCGGACCGTCGCGTTCTCGAGCGCGCTCACGCTCAACGGTTGAGCACGATCCGGTCGAACGCCTCCGCGTAGGCGAAGCCCTTGCTCTTGCCGAGCTCGGCCGCGCGCTCGCGCACGCGCGTCTCGACCCGGGCGAAGTCCGCGAACTGGCTCGCGTGGCACGCGAGGGCCTTGAGCTTGAGGTCGATGACGTCCGAGATGTCCAGCACGTCGCGCGGGTTCTCCCATTGCATGACGTGGACCTCGCGCGTCTTGTGCGGCTCGTACCCGGGCAGCAATTCGGGAAACGCCAGATGGTCGCGCGCGAGCGGGTAGACGCAGTCGAGAACGACGCCGCCGACGGTGCGGTGGTCGCGGTGTGACGCGCCGAGATTGTAGGTGCGGTTCGGGCTCTGGCAGATCACGAGGTCGGGTCTCCACCGGCGGATCTGTCGGGTGACGTCCAGGCGCAGCGCGCGCGTGTCTTCCACCTCGCAGTCGGGGTAGCCGAGGAACTCGACGCGCGCCACCCCCAGCACGCGCGCCGCCGCGCGTTGTTCGTCCGCCCGGATCACGGCGAGCCGCTCGGGCGTCATCGTGTGGTCGCTCGAGCCCTTGTTGCCGTTGGTCACGATCACGTACGTGACCTCGCGCCCCTCCTTCGCCATCCGTGCCACGGTGCCGCCGGCGCCGAATTCCGAGTCGTCCGGGTGCGCCGTCACCACCAACACACGATCGATCCGGTCCGTCATGAGCGCTCGTCTCCTCGTCGCATCGCGTTTCCCTGTGGCGTTGAGATGCCGGGACCCAGCATACTGATTCGGTCGCGTCGCCGTGAAATAATCGGGGCTATAATCGCGCGGTGCCGGCCCGGCGCGCGGCGATCGTCATCGTGCTGATTCTCCTGTCGCTGGCGCCGCCGCTGGCGCTGTCGTCTGCCGGCGCCGTTCGGCTGGCGGGCGTCGGTCTGCTCTGGTGGTACGCCGTCCTCGCGGCGCCGGTCGCGGCCGCGCTCATCACCGCCGCCGCCCTGATGACGCGGCCGCCCGAATGACGGGCTTCAGCGCCGTCGCGGCGTGGACCGGCCC
>JBOHQB010000436.1:0-12234 GCA_050731995.1 Candidatus Rokuibacteriota bacterium | reverse complement strand
GCCGAGCGCCGCGCGCATCGCCTGCCGGAGCCGCGCCGTGAGGTCGTCCGCCCGCCGCTCCAGGTCGCGCAGCGGCCGCGCGGCCGCCCGCTTGAGCCGACGCGTGAGATCGGCGAGCGCGTCGGCGACCGCCGCCTTCTCGCCGATCACGAGCTCCGCCGCCTGGGAGGGCGTCGCGGCGCGAACGTCGGCGACGAAGTCGGCGATCGTGAAGTCCACCTCGTGGCCGACGGCGGAGACGACCGGGACCTTGGACGCCGCGAGCGTCCGCGCCAGCATCTCGTCGTTGAACGCCCAGAGATCCTCGAGCGAGCCCCCGCCGCGCCCGACGATGATCACGTCCACGCCGCCGAGCGCGTTGAGGTCGCGGACGCCCTGGGCGACCTCCGCCGCGGCCCCCTCGCCCTGCACGCGCGCGGGCGCCAGCACGATGTGGACGTCGCCGAAGCGCCGGCCGATGACGCGCAGGATGTCGCGGAGCGCGGCGCCGTCCGGCGAGGTGACGACGCCGATCTTGCGGGGAAAGCGCGGCAGCGGCCGCTTGCGGGCCGCGTCGAAGAGTCCCTCGTCGGCCAGCCGCCGCTTGAGCTGCTCGAAGGCGAGCTGGAGCGCGCCGAGCCCCCTCGGCTCGAGGAGCTCGACGACGAGATGATACTCGCCGCGAGCCGCGTAGACCTCGATCGAGCCGAAGGCGAGTACGTGCTGGCCGTCGCCCGGCTCGAACTTCACGCGGCGCGCGCGCGTCCGGAAGAGCGCGCAGCGGAGCTGTGCCTGGTCGTCCTTCAGCGTGAAGTAGGCGTGGCCCGAGGCGTAGACGCGGAAGTTCGAGATCTCGCCCTCGACCCACACCGCCGGGAAGCGCTCCTCGACGACGGCGCGGAGCCGCTCGGAGAGCTCGGCGACCGTGAGGACGGCGCGCTCGCCCGCTGGGCTCATCGGGGCGCGCTCAGACGCTCGGCGGCGGTGAGCGTGTTCCGGAGCAGCATCGCGACGGTCATCGGTCCGACGCCCCCGGGCACGGGCGTGATCGCGTGCGCGCGCGGCTCGACCGAGGCGAAGTCCACGTCGCCGGCGAGCTTGCCGGTGTCGAGCCGGTTGATGCCGACGTCGATCACCCACGCGCCGGGCTTGACCATGTCGCCCGTGATCATCCGCGGGCGGCCGGCGGCCACGCAGAGCACGTCCGCCCGCCGCGTGTGGTCGGTCAGATTCCGCGTGCGCGTGTGGCACATCGTCACCGTCGCGTGGCGGGCGAGGAGCAGCTGCGCCAAGGGCTTCCCGACGAGACGCGAGCGCCCGATCACGACCGCCTCGGCGCCCTCGAGCCGGGCGCCGTAATGGTCGAGGATCTCCATGCAGCCCGCCGGGGTGCCCGGCACCATCCCGGGCTCGCCGGCCAGGAGCCGTCCGAGGTTCTCGGGGTGCAGGCCGTCCACGTCCTTGGCGGGCGAGATCGCCGCGATCGCTTCCGCCTCGGGGAGCCCCTCGGGCAGCGGCAGCTGGAGGAGGATTCCGTGGATCGCCGGATCGGCGTTGAGCGTGCGGAGCAGCGACAGCAGCCGCTCGCGCGAGAGCCCCTCGGGATGGATGTGATCGCGCGAGGCGATGCCGACCGTGTCGGCCATGCGCTTCTTCGACGCGATGTAGATCTTCGACGGCGCGTAGTCGCCGACCAGGACGACGGCGAGCGTGGGCTGGATCCCGCTCCGCTCGCGCAGGCGGGCGACGCCTTCCCGGACGCCGTCTTGGACCTTCTGCGCGACGGCCTTGCCGTCGAGGATCACCGTGGGCGTCGCCTCACGCCGGGACGCTGAGGCGGCGGATCGAGGAGGCGCGGCCGGTGTCCGGGTCGACGACGATGACGACGCCGTGGAGCGCCGCCGGACCCTTCGCGGTCTCGAAGCGCGCCGGCATCTGGTGCAGGAAGCGCTGGAGGATCTGCTCGCGGTCCACGCCGATCACGCCCTCCGTCGGCCCGGTCATGCCGAGGTCGGTGATGTACGCAGTGCCGCCCGGCAGCACGCGCTCGTCGGCCGTCTGGACGTGACGATGCGTGCCGACGCAGGCACTCACCCGCCCGTCCAGGTACCAGCCCATCGCCTGCGACTCGCTCGTCGCCTCGCAGTGCATGTCCACGAGGACGATCGGCGTGTCGGCGCGCAGCTCGGGGACGATCTCGTCCGCCTTCCGGAAGGGGCAGTCGATCGGCAGCATGAAGACGCGGCCCATGAGGTTCAGCACGGCGACGCGGTGCGGACCGGCCTTCACGGTGACGTGGCCGACACCGGGCGTGCCCGTCGGGAAGTTGGCGGGGCGCAGCAGGAGATTTTCCTTCGTGATGTACTCGACGATCTCCCGCTTGTCCCAGATGTGGTTGCCGGAGGTCATCACGTCGACCCCCTGCTCCAGGAACTGGCGCGCCATCGGCGGCGTCACGCCGAAGCCGCCCGCGGCATTCTCGACGTTGACGACGCAGAAGTCGATCGCGTGCTCGCGGCGGAGACCGGGCAGGAGCTTCGCGAGCGCCGCGCGCCCCGGCTCCCCGTAGATGTCGCCGATCATCAGGATGTTCACGGCTACCTGGCGACCTCGACGGCGCGCGTCTCGCGGATCACGACGACCTTGATGTGGCCGGGGTACTGCATCTCGGCCTCGATGCGCTTGGAGATGTCCTTCGCGAGCTGGTACGCGTCGAGGTCGCTCACGATGTCCGCCTTGGTCATCACGCGCAACTCGCGGCCCGCCTGGATCGCGTAGCACATCTCGACGCCCTTGTAGGAGAGCGCGATCTCCTCCAGCTTCGCCAGCCGCTTGATGTACGACTCGAGCACGTCGCGCCGCGCGCCGGGACGCGCCGCGGAGATGCCGTCCGCCGCCTCGGTGAGCACCGCTTCGACCGTCTCCGCCTTCACGTCCTCGTGGCCGCAGAGCGCGGCGTTGATCACCTTGGGCGACTCGTTGTACTTCGTCAGGACTTGCAGGCTGATCTCGGGGTGGCTGCCGTCCTGCTCGTGCGTCAGCGCCTTGCCGATGTCGTGCAGCAGCCCCATGCGCTTGGCGAGCTTGGCGTCGGCGCCGATCTCGGCGGCCATCATGCCGGCGAGCCAGGCGACCTCCTTGGAGTGCTGGAGGCAGTTTTGCCCGTACGAGGTTCGGAACTTGAGCCGGCCGACGAGCTTGACGAGCTCCGGATGGAGCCCGTGGACGCCCACCTCGAAGCAGGCCTTCTCGCCCTCCTCCCTGAGCGTCACGTCCATCTCCTGCTTGACCTTGTTGACGACCTCCTCGATACGCGCCGGATGGATGCGGCCGTCGCTGATGAGGCGCTGGAGCGCGAGCCGGGCGATCTCGCGACGGTAGGGGTCGTAGGCGGAGATGAGTACCGCCTCCGGGGTGTCGTCCACGATGAGGTCCACGCCCGTCGCCTGTTCGAGCGCGCGGATATTCCGCCCCTCGCGGCCGATGATGCGCCCCTTCATGTCGTCCGACGGCAGGTCCACGACTGAGACGGCCGTCTCCACCGTGTAGTCGGGCGCCAGCCGCTGGATGGTCGTCGCGAGGACCTCGCGCGCCTTCTCGCGCGCGGTCTCGCGCGCCTGCTCCTCGAGGCGCATGCCGATGAGCGCGGCCTCGCGCCGCGCCTCCTCCTCCATCTGGCCGAGGAGCTGGCGCCGGGCCTCTTCCGCGGTGAGGCCGGAGATCGTCTCGAGCTTGCGCCGCTGGTCCTCCAGCGCGTGCGCGAGCCGCCCCTCCTTCTCGGCAATCCCCTGCTCGCGCCCGGCGAGGCCCCGCTCCCTGTCGGCGAGCTCGCCGAGGCGGCGCTCCATCTGCTCGAGCTTCCGCCCGAGCTCCTCCTCCCTGGCGAGCACGCGCTGCTCGAGCTGCTTGTTCTCGCGCTCCTGGCGCCGCGCTTCCTGCTCGAGCTCGCCGCGCGCCTTGAGCACGGCCTCGCGCGCCTCGAGCTCACCGCCCTTCCGGCGCGTCTCGGCGTCACGCTCGGCGGCCTCGAGGATGCGGCGCGCCTGGGACTCGGCGCTGCCGACCTTCTTCTCGCTCGACTGCTTGTGGAGGAGGAACCCGACGGCGAGGGCGACCGATGCCACGAGCAGCAACAGCACGACGATCAAAGGGTCCATCATCGCTCCATCACCCCGGACAGCGATGTGTAAGTGAGCGTCAAGTACTCGTCAGATTTGACAAGTATAGGGGTGGCCGAGAGGGTGAGTCAAATCCCCGCCTCCGCCGTGTGCCGACGGTGTTTCGAACCCGGTTCCACCAGGTGGGCGCCGTGGATGGAGAGCTTCAGGCTTCCCCTTCCAGAGGGGCTTGCACACCGCTCTCGCGCACAGCTCCCGTTGTGTTGACGAGGTTGAAACTTTCCCCCGACATCACGCACAGCGCAGGGACGCTGTTTTTTTACCCGCGCGCGGCCGTCCGCGTCAAGTCTTTCGTGGCCGCGGGGGGCGTCAGGCCGGAGGCTGGTCGGGAGGCGCCAGCCGGTCGAGGATCTGCACGAGCGCGCCGAGACGCCGGCCGACGTCGCGGCCGGAGTCCTTGGCGGCGTCGCGCGCCTGGAAGAGCTCGTCGGTGATGTCGAGCGCGGCCAGCGTGAGCGCGGCCAGCGGGTCCTTCACGCCCGCCTTCTTGAGCCCGGCGACGCGCTCCTCGAGGTAGGCCGCGAGCGAGCGGAGGTACTCCGGCGGCTCCGACGAGCGGAGTGTGAGCGTCTGGCCGAGGACCGTGATCTGGACGCGCCCCGGCTCGGCCATCAATCTTCCTGGGGGCCCCGAAATGGCCCCATCCTTTTCAAGCGAAGGGGGCTACGCCCCCCTCGGACTCCCCCGGCCAGCGCTCGGACGCGCCCCGGCCAAGCCGTGGCGCCCCTCGGGGTCGACACAGGACGTCTCATCAGCGCGGCGCGTCCAGGTCGAGGCGGCCGAGGTCTTTCAGGACCGCGTCGATCTGTCCCACGATCTGCCGCCGCTCGTCCTCGAGCCGGCGGACCTCGCGCCGGAGGCGGTCGTTCTCCTCGCGCAGACGGCCGATCGCCTCGGCCGCGCGCCGGACCGCCTCCTCGAGCTGGGTCAATCGGTCGGCGATGTCGTCGGCCATGGGGCTACGCCCCCCGCAGCGTGACGCGGAGCTGCGCGCAGACGCGCTCGGCGACACGCGTCCGGATCGTGTTGACCTCGTCGTCGGTCAGCGTCCGGTCGTCGGCCTGGAAGGTGAGCCGGAACGCGACGGAGCGCCGGCCGTCGGGCAGGCGAAACACGTCGAAGACGCCGAGCCCGCGCAACAGCGGCCCCGCGTGCGCGCGGAGCCCCGCCTCGATCTCGGCGGCCGCGAGCGCCGGATCCTCGAGCGTGAAGGCCAGGTCGCGCTCGACCGAGGGGAAGCGCGGCAGCGGCTCGTACCGCGGCGTGACGCGCGCGGACGGGAGCGCGGCGTCGAGCCGGAGCGCGGCGGCGAACACCGGCGCGTCGATCCCGAACGCCGCGCGCGCCGGGGCGCTGATCTCGCCGAACTCGCCCACGACGTCGCCGGTCTCGAGGACGAGGCTCGCGTGGCAGTCGGGCTCGAACCCTCCGAGCCGTCCACCCGGCCGCGTCAGGGCCCGAACCCCGAACGTCGCGAGCACGTGCTCGGCATAGCCCTTGGCGTCGTAGACATCCACGGACTCCTCACGGGCGCCCGCGAGGGCGATCGCGGCCCAGCGCGGCTCGGCCGTCCCGGTGTCGCCGCCGACCGCCCGCGCGTACGTCCGGCCGATCTCGAACACCCGCACGTCGCCCTGCCGCCGGCGCACGTTCGTGGCGACGACGTCGAGCACGCCCTCGAGGGGGTGGTGGCGAAGCTGCGACGCGTCCTGGGTCAAGGGGTTGAGCAACGCGACCGGGGCCGGATCGCCGGCGGCGAGCAGCGCCGCCGCGCGGGCCGGATCGCTGAGGCTGTACGTGACGGCCTCGGCGAGCCCGGCGCCGACGAGCGCCCGGCGCGCGAGCCCCTCCTGCCGCAGCCGATCCGACTCGCGCGCGACCGTGACCGTGGTACCGGACAGCAGCGTGGACGGGATCTTGTCGTAGCCCCACACACGGATGATCTCCTCGGCGAGATCGTCCTCCATCGCGAGGTCGCGCCGGAAGCTCGGCACGGCGACGAGGACGTCCCGGCCGGCGTCGCGGACGCCCAGCCCCAGACCGGCGAGGATCCGTTTGGCGTGGGCCCGCGGCGGCGCCACGCCGAGCACGCGCGCGACGCGCGACAGGCGGAGCCGGATCCGGACCGGCCTCCGCCTGCGCGGGTAGACGTCCACGACACCGCGCGCGACCGCGCCGCCGGCGAGCTCGCTGATCAGCCCGGCCGTGCGCGCCGAGGCGTCGGCGAGCGCCTCGATGTCGGCGCCGCGCTCGAACCGGTAGGCGGCGTCGGTCCTGAGCCCGAGCGCGCGCGACGTCCGGCGCGTCGTCGCGGGATCGAAGTAGGCGCTTTCGAGGAAGACGCGCGTGGTCCCCTCCGTGACCTCGGTGTTGGCGCCGCCCATCACGCCGGCCAGCCCGATCGGGCGCCGCGGGTCGGCGATCACGAGGTTCTCGCGGCTCAGCCCGCGCGGCTGGCCGTCGAGGGTCGTGAACCGCTCGCCGTTCGTCGCGCGGCGCACGATGATCGTCGCGTCACCGACCGTGGCGGCGTCGAACGCGTGCAGCGGATGGCCGAGCTCCCACAGCACGTAGTTCGTCGCGTCCACGACATTGGAGATGGGGCGGAGCCCCACCGCGCGGAGCCGCGCCGCCAGCCGCGCCGGCGACGGGCCGACCCGCACCCCGTCGATCACGCGCACCGTATAGCGGTGGCAGGCGTCGGGCGCCTCGATCCGCACCCGCACGAGATCGCGCGCGCGCCCGCCGCCCTCACGGAGCGCGAGCCGCGGCGGCGTGAGCCGCGCGCCGGTGAGCGCGGCCAGCTCGCGCGCGAGGCCGAAGACGGAGAGGCAGTCCGGCCGGTTCGGCGTGATCTCGATGTCGAGGACGTGATCGTCGAGGCCGAGGGCGCGCACGAGGTCGGCGCCCGGTCGCACGCCGTCCACGAGCAGGAGCCCCGCCTCGTGGTCGTCGCCGAGCCCCAGCTCGCGCTCGGAGCAGAGCATTCCCCGCGACTCGACGCCGTGGATCGTCGCGACGCCGACGCGCCGGCCGTCCGGCAGCGTCGCGCCGGGCGGGGCGAAGGCCGCGCGCGCGCCCGCCTTCGCGTTCGGCGCGCCACACACGACGCCGAAGCGCTCGCGCCCGGTGGACACCCGGCAGAGCACGAGGCGGTGGCCGTGGCTCTCGCCGAGCTCGCGCTCGACCGCCTCGATCTCGCCCACGACGACGCCGCTGAGCCCGTCGGGCGCGACCGGGGTCACGCTCGCCACCTCGACGCCCGCGTTGACGAGCCGGTCCGCCGCGTTCTGGGGCGAGAGACGCAACTCCGCGAACTCGCGGACCCAGTTGTACGGAATCTTCATCGGGGCCCGCTCACGCGAACTGCCGCAGGAAGCGGAGATCGTTCTCGAAGAACAGCCGGAGGTCGTCCACGCCGTACTTGAGCATCGCGATCCGCTCGATTCCCATGCCGAACGCCCACCCCGTAACCTCCTCGGGGTCGTAGCCGCCGTTGCGCAACACCTGAGGATGCACCATCCCCGAGCCGAGGATCTCGAGCCAGCCCGACTGCTTGCAGACGCGACAGCCGGAACCCGCGCAGAGAAAGCAGAGCACGTCCACCTCGGCCGACGGCTCCGTGAAGGGAAAGAACGAGGGCCGGAAGCGAATCCGCGAGCGCGCGCCGAACATCTCGCGGGCGAAGAGCTCGAGCGTCCCCTTGAGGTCGGCCATCGTGATGCTCCGGTCCACCGCCAGCCCCTCGACCTGGTGGAACACGGGCGAGTGCGACGCGTCGGGCACGTCGCGCCGGTAGACGCGACCCGGCACGATGATCTTCACCGGCGCGCGCCCCTCGGCGGCCAGCATCGTGCGGATCTGCACCGGCGACGTGTGCGTCCGTAGCAGTGTCTCGTCGGAGAGGTAGAAGGTGTCCTGCATGTCACGCGCGGGGTGATCCTTCGGGATGTTGAGCGTCTCGAAGTTGTAGAAGTCGGTCTCGATCTCCGGACCCTCGGCCACGGAGAAGCCGAGGCCGACGAAGATCGCCACGATCTCGTCGTGCACGCGCGTCAACGGGTGCACGACACCGGCGCGCGGCCGGCGCCCGGGCAGCGTGAGGTCGGCACGCTCGCCCGCCCGCCGCATTCGGCGCTCCGTCTGCTGCGCCGCCGCGAGGCGGTCGTCGAGCAGCGCCTCGAGCCCGCGCTTGGCCTCGTTGGCGGCGGCGCCGACGAGGGGACGCTCGTCGGCCGGCAGCGTGCCGAGCGAGCGGAGGAGCTGCGTGAGCGCTCCCTGCCGGCCAAGGTAGCGGACCCGGACCTGCTCGAGCTCGGCGGCCGTGGACGCGCGGGCGATCGCTTCCCGCGCTTCGGCCGCGACGGCGTCGACGCGCGGATGGCCCACGCCGGCCCCTTAGCGCGCCTGCGCCCTGGCGGTCTCGGCGAGCTTGGCGAAGGCGCCGGGGTCGCTCACGGCGAGCTCCGCGAGCACCTTGCGGTCGAGCAGGACGCCGGCCTTGCGCAGCGCCGACATGAACCGCGAATACGACAGCCCCGCCTCACGACAGGCGGCGTTGATGCGCACGATCCAGAGCGCGCGCCGCTCCCGCTTCTTCAGCTTCCGCCCGCGGTACGCGAACGCGCCGGCGCGCAGCACCGTCTCGGCCGCGGTCCGGTACAGCTTGCGGCGTCCGCCGAAATAGCCCTTGGCCTTCTTGAGGATCTTCTTGCGCCGTTGGCGCGTCTTCGCTCCACCCTTTACCCGTGGCATGACTCCGGTCCTCCCGACTTATAGATAGGGAACGAGCACGCGCAGCCGGGGCTCGTCCACCTTGTCGATCAGCTTGGTCGCGGCCAGATGGCGCCGCCGCTTCGGATTCTTCTTCTCGAGCTTGTGCTGCTTCCAGCCGCCCGCACGGCGCAGCTTGCCCGACGCCGTCCGCTTCAGCCGTTTGGCCGCCCCGCGCTTCGTCTTCATCTTCGGCATCGTACCCTCTAGTGAGCCTTGGGGCTCAGCATGATGTGCAGCATCCGTCCTTCCATTCGCGGGTTGTTCTCGGTGACCGCGATGTCGGACACCGCCTCGACCATCTTCTGCAGCATCTTCCAGCCGAGCTCGGTGTGCGCCATCTCGCGCCCGCGGAACCGGACCGTGACCTTCGCCTTGTGCCCCTCCTCGAGGAACCGGCGCACGTGCTTCACCTTGAAATTGAAGTCGTGCCTCTCGGTCTTCGGCCCCATCTTCACTTCCTTGATCTGGATCGTCGTCTGCTTCTTGCGCGCTTCCTTGAGCCGGCGCGCCTGCGTGTACTTGTACTTGCCGAAGTCCATGATTCGACAGACCGGCGGCTGGGCATCCGGCGCCACCTCCACCAGGTCGAGCTCCTGGCTGCGCGCCGTCTCGAGGGCCTGGGCGATCGGCATGATACCGAGCTGCTCGCTCTCGGCGCTCACCACCCGGACCTCACGGACCCGGATCGCGTCGTTGATGCGGATTTCCTGTGCCTTACTGATAGGCGACTCCTCGCTGGTGGGTGAACGGCACGGGGCGCGTCACGCGCGGCCCACGGTGAGATCGGAAGCGCGCGAGCCGATCTCGCGCGCGAGATCCGCGACGACCCGGTCGAGCGGGACCGCCCCGAGGTCGTCGCCGGTGCGGTGGCGGAGGCTCACGGTGGAGGCGGCCTCCTCGCGCGCACCCACCACCAGCATGTACGGGACCTTCCGGAGCTGCGCCTCGCGGATGCGGTAGCCGAGCTTCTCGTTGCGATCGTCCAGCTCGGCGCGGACGCGCGCGGCGCGCAGCCGCGCGTGGACCGCGCGCGCGTACTCGGCAAATTTCTCGCTGAGCGGCAGCACGCGCGCCTGGACTGGCGCGAGCCACGTCGGAAACGCGCCCGCGTAGTGCTCGGTCAGGATCCCGATGAACCGCTCGAACGACCCGAAGATCGCGCGGTGAATCATGACCGGACGCTTGGGTTGCCCGTCGGCATCGATGTACTCGAGCCCGAAGCGATCGGGCTGGGCGACATCGAGCTGGATCGTCGCGTTCTGCCACTCCCGGCCCAGCACGTCCTGGACGTAGATGTCGATCTTCGGCCCGTAGAACCCGCCGTCGCCCGGATTCACCACGTAGGCGAGCCCGTTCGCCTTGAGCGCTTCCTCGAGCAAGCGCTCGGCGACGTCCCACATCTCGTCGGTGCCGATCCGCTTCTCGGGACGCATCGACAGCTTGAACGACAGCTCCAGCGCGAAGACCTTGTACCAGTCGCGCACGAGCTCGAGCATCGCCGTAATCTCATCCTGGACCTGATCGAGCCGGCAGTAGATGTGGGCGTCGTCCTGCGTGAACTGCCGGGCGCGGAAGAGACCGGTCAGCGTGCCCGACCGCTCGTTCCGATGCAGCCGCCCCATGTCCGAGTACCTGAGCGGCAGGTCGCGGTACGAGCGGAGCGCGTGCCGGTACACGATCGTGGACTCGGGGCAGTTCATCGGCTTGAGACTGAAGACCTGCTCCTCGACGTCCACGATGAACATGTTCTCGCGGAAGTAATCCCAGTGCCCCGACTGCTCCCACAGCTTCTTGTTGACCAGGATCGGCGTCGAGATCTCCTGGTAGCCGCCGGCGTCCAGCATCTCGCGCACGAACCGCTCGAGCTCACGAGCGAGCGTCCAGCCGTTGGGCAGCCAGAAGGGCGCCCCCGGCGATACCTCGTTGAAGATGAAGAGATCCAGCTCGCGGCCCAGCTTCCGGTGGTCGCGCTTCTTCGCCTCCTCGAGCCGCCAGAGGTGCTTGTCGAGCTCCTCCTGCGTGAGCCAGGCGGTGCCGTAGATGCGCTGCAGCATCGGGTTCTTCTCGTCGCCGCGCCAGTAGGCGCCCGACGACGTCAGCAGCTTGAAGAACCGGATCTCCCCCGTCGAGCGCACGTGCGGGCCGCGGCAGAGGTCCACGAACTCGCCCTGGCGGTAGAGCGACACGCGGTCGGCGTCGATCCCCTCGAGGATCTCGACCTTGAAGCGCTCGCCGAGCTCGCGGAAGAAGGCGATCGCCTCCTGGCGCGTCATCTCCGAGCGCTCGAACGGCAGGTCGGCCTTGACGATCGCGCGCATCTCCGCCTCGATCCTGGCGAGATCCTCGAGCGTGAAGGGCTCGCCGCGCGCGATGTCGTAGTAGAACCCGTCCTCGATCGCCGGACCGATCGCCAGACGCACCTCAGGCCAGAGACGCTTCACCGCCTGCGCCATGACGTGCGAGGTCGAGTGGCGCAGCGTCGCGAGCGGCGAGGGATCGCAGTCGAACTCGCCGGTCAGCTTGAGGTGGCGTTCTTCTTCAGACAGAGTCGTGCCTGCCGGGCAGTTGGAATGGTAGGCTCGGGCGGTTTCGAACCGCCGACCTCCTCTGCGTCAGAGAGGCGCTCTCCCACTGAGCTACGAGCCTATCCAGAGTACCGCTCATGCTACAGGGCCGGTTATCGGGGTGTCAAGCCAAGTCCGCATGGATACAGCGCTTATCGCAGGATGTTGGTGAAGCCGCGCTCGACGACATAACTGAACCGCGCGGCGATCGGCAGCCCGTTGCCCTGGAGCAGTGGCGGCGGAACCGGTGGAAAGGGCGCGGCCAGCCTGATCGCGTTCAGCGCGTAGTCGTCGTAGACCTGCCACCGCGAGGCACTCATCAGGTTGACGAACATGAGCCGCCCGTCCTTGGAGATGCCGAACTCGACGATGAGCTCCGTGGTCTTGTAGTCGCACTCCACGCCCTGCTTCACGCACGGATAGCCCCACTTGGACTTGATCGCCTGTCGGATCTTCTCGAAGTAGTCGTTGAAGCGAGGGTCCTTGCTCTCGAGCGGGATCGGCTCACCCTCGATGCCGCCACGGTCTAGTCCGCGACCGCCCGCGCCGCCGCCGCGACCAAGGCTGCGGATGTCGGGGACCGCCGGACCGGCCCCGCGCCCCGGCGCGACGGCGGCGACTTCGGGAACGGCCTGCGCCCTCGGCTCCGCCGCGGGCGAGTCGGTCGCGCGCGGCGCGGGCGGCGCTTCCGCGCGCGGCGCGGGCGCGGGGTCGGGCGCCTGCGGAGCCGGCGGCGG
>JBOHQB010000435.1:0-2620 GCA_050731995.1 Candidatus Rokuibacteriota bacterium | reverse complement strand
GCGGAGGCACCGTCAGTGCCAGCAGCACGCCGACGTAGGCGGCGTAGACGACGGCGGTGCCGCGGGCGAGGACCCGCCCGACCCGCGCCCCGGCGTCACGCAGGAGGAGCCTTGCCCATTGCGCCCTGGCCGACGCGCGCCCGCGGTGGACCTCGCCCCGCAGGTAGGCGTCGCGAGTCGCGCTCCGCCGGATCTTGCCGCTCGAGGTCTTGAGCACGGCGCCGGGCCCGGCGATCACAACCACGTCGGGGGGGATGCCCAGGACCGTCACGACGCGGTCGAGCACCGCTGCGCGCAGCGCATCAAGGCGCTCCGGCGTCGTCTCCCGGCTTTCGGCGACGACGACGAGCCGCTCCGTCCCTGTCTCCGGGTCGGCGATCCCGAAGGCAGCGACGCACCCCTTGCGGATGCCTGGGAGGTCGCCGACCACCTCCTCGACCTCTTGAGGATAGAGGTTCCGCCCGGCCTTGATGATGATGTCCTTCTGGCGGCCGGTGATGAACAGCTCGCCCTCGGCCTGATAGCCGAGGTCGCCGGAGTCCATCCAGTCGCCGTGGAGCACCGCCTGCGTCGCCTCCGGCTTCCGGAAGTAGCCGCTCGTGACCGAGGGACCGCGGAACTCGATCCGGCCTTCGAGCCCCTCATCGACCGGCTGCCCCGCGGCATCGACGACGCGGACCTCGTGGCCCGGCAGAGGACGGCCGCACGAGACGAAGCGCAGCGGGTTTTCGTCGTCCGGCGCCGCCGGCCGCGCCTCACGCAGACGCTCGAAGGCCGCGCGGGCGACCCGGTCGACCCACGGGCCGCGGCCGAGCGGCGGGACGGTCAGCGCCACCGAGGATTCGGCCAGGCCGTAGACCGGGCACATCGCTTCCGACTTGAAGCCGTGCGGCGCGAAGCGGCGCGTGAAGCGCTCGATGGTCTCGGGGCTCACCGGCTCGGAACCGTTGAAGGCGAGCCTCCACGAGCTGAGGTCGAGCCCCTCGATCTCCGCGTCCGTCACTTTACGCACGCAGAGGTCGAACGCGAAGTTCGGCGCAGGCGAGAGCGTCGCGCGGTGCGCGTGGACCGCACGGAGCCAGCGCGCAGGGCGCGAGAGGAAGGCGAGCGGCGAGAGGATCACGACGGGAATCCCGAAGTAGAGGCACGTGAGCCAGGTGCCGATCAATCCCATGTCGTGATACAGGGGCAGCCAGCTCACGGCGACGTCGTCGGGGCCGATGGCGATCGCCTCGCCGATCGCCCGGATGTTCGCCAGCACGTTCGCGTGCGAAAGCAACACCCCCTTCGATGCCCCCGTGCTCCCCGAGGTGTACTGGATGAGGGCGGCGTCCTCGCCCGCCTGGCGGGGCGCCAGAACCGGAGAGCCCGGCCGCGAGAGCCGCTCGGTCGTGGTGACGCCACGGAGCGACGGCACGCGCCCGCGCAGCAGGCGCGCGATGCGGGTGGCGGGGCCGAAGGTGACGAGCAGGCGTGCCTCGGCGTTCGTGAGGATGCCGACCTGGCGGGCCGCGTACTCCTCGAGGCGGTCGAGGCGGAATGGAGGATAGACGGGCACCGGAACGCCGCCGGCGAGCAGGACCCCGAAAAACGCGTCGAAGAACGCGCGCTCGGTCCTGAGCATCAGCGCGATCGCCTGGCCCCCGCCGACGCCGTGCTCGCGGAGTCCGGTAGCGATCGCCGCCGCGCGCTCCCAGAGCGCCCCGTAGCTGATCGGCGTCTCGCTCCCGTCCTCCTCCCGGAGGAAGATGTCCACCCGATCCGGGTGCGTCTCCGCGTGCCACCGCAGCACCTCGACGAGCGTGCGGGCGTCTGCAGGCGCCGCAACGCCGGGCCCCGCTGGGGTCCGCGCCACGGGGACGGGCTCAGCCGCGGCCGGCGCCGCGTCTCTGACCGCTCGGGCCAGGTCTCCCGGAGTCTCGGCGTCGGCCATGACCGCATCCGGCAGGCGGACCCCGAACTCCTGCTCCAGGCGTAGGAGCAGTTCGACGCGCTCGAGGCTACCGATGCCGAGGTCGCGATCGAGCGAGGCCCCCGGGGTCACCGGCCCCCGGGGGCGTCCGCCCAGCTCGAGCACCAGCGCTTCGACGATCTCCAGCACGCGCCGCTCGAGGACGTCCGGCCCGGCGCGCTCGCTCAGTGTGATCTCGCGCATCCGCCCCTCTTCCAGCGCTCCGCTCACGATGAAGCCGCCTTCACCGCGATCTCATTCGCCACGTACAGCACGCCGACGACTCGTCGGGCGGCCTCCTGGGCAGTCCGCCGCGGCGTCCGGCTGGTCGCCGTGCCCGTGAGCGTCACAGCGCCGTCTCTCACCTCCACCCGCACCCGACTCCCCCTCGAGCCGCGGATCGAGATCGAGCTCGCCCCGCACTTCCCGCTCCATCCGTGCGTCGGTTTCAATCGACTCCCTCGTGCTCATGAGGCACCGCCGCTCCCAGCGGGAACCGCCGTCTGGCCAGCCGACCCCGCCGGCAGGCGTCGCACCGCGAATGGTCAGCGGCTTGAGCCTGAGCATGGCGCACACGGTCAGGGACGCCATCAGTCCTTCGATCGTCCGCTGGAGCTAACCATCGCTTCGAACCGTCACCCGGTCAATTAAGAAAACACGGCCGAATGG
>JBOHQB010000434.1:0-5447 GCA_050731995.1 Candidatus Rokuibacteriota bacterium | reverse complement strand
GCATCACGGCCGGCGCGAGCCGCGCCCTCACGGCACCCGCCGCGGCGCGACAAACGTCGCGCTCACGCGGCCGCCGATGATCGTCTCCTCGGACTCCATGCGGACGTCGAGACCGATGCCGCGCACCAGCGAGCGGTCGCGGGAAAGTGTCACGCCCGCGTCGGTCCAGAGCCTCCGCTCACGGGCGTCCCAGCGGAGCACGGTCGTCTCGAGCCGCATCCCGTCGCTGGAGGTCACGACCACGTTGCCCCGCACCTCGACGTTCCGCGTCGTCTTCTCGACGTTCCCCTCCTCGCCCACGATCGTCCAAGAGCGGTCGCGCTCGAACACCTGCACGGCCAATTCTTTCAGGCTCGTCCGCCCCTCCTGCTCGTACATCAAGGCCTGCCTGGCCCGCAGTCGCCAGCGCACGCCCTTGCTCTCCTCCGCGAGATCCACTTCCTTAATATGGAGATCGGCGCCCGTGGCGGCCGGCCCCAGGGACTCCACGCGCGCGGACCGGCTGCGCACCACCAGCGTGCCCGCCACGATCAGCACGAAGGCGGCGACACCGATCAGAATACCGTGAGTTATCTTGCGCATTTCCGAAGCACTGCAAAAACGGTACCAGCCTAGCACGCGGCCGGGGGGAGCGGAAGCGAAAAGGCGGGCGGCCTAGACGATCTTGGCGCGCAGGATGTCGTGCAGATGGACGACGCCGACGATGGCGCCGTCTTCCGCGGCGACGATGAGGCTCGTGATCCGGCCTTCCATCATCTCGAGCGCCCGCGCCGCCAGCTCGTCGGGACGGATCGTCCGGGGCGCGCGGGTCGCCACGTCGCCGGCCCGGAGCGCGTCGGGGGAGCCGCCCCGGCCGAGCATGCGCCGCAGGTCGCCGTCCGTAATCACGCCGGCGAGATGGCCGTGGTCGTCGACGACGGTCGTCATGCCGAGCCCCTTGCGGCTCATCTCGTCGACGACCTGGGCCAGCGTGGCGTCCAGCCGCACGAGGGGAATCGCCTCGCCCGTGTGCATAAGGTCGGCGACGCGGAAGAGCGCGCGCCAGCCGAGCGTGCCCCGCGGGTGGAGCGCCGCGTAGTCCTCCGGACGGAGCCCGCGCAGCTCGAGCAGCGCGATCGCCAGCGCGTCGCCGACCGCAAGCGCCGCCGTCGTCGACGACGTCGGCGCGAGATTCAGCGGGCACGCCTCTTCGGCGACGCCGACGTCGAGGACGACCTCGCACTGCCGCGCGAGCGTGGACTTCGGATTGCCGGTCAGGAGAACGATCGGCACGCCGAGGCGCTTCAGCGGCGGCAGGATCGCCAGGACCTCGTCGGTCTCCCCTGAGTTCGACAGCGCCAACACGACGTCGCCGCGCGCGACCATCCCGAGGTCGCCGTGAACGCCCTCGGCCGGGTGGAGGAAGTATGCGGGCGTGCCCGTCGACGCGAGCGTGGCGGCGATCTTGCGCCCGATGAGCCCCGACTTGCCCATGCCGGTGACAATGACGCGACCGGCGCGCGCGCCGAGCACGTCCACCGCCCGCTCGAACCGGTCGTCGAGCCTCCCGATGAGCCCGAGGATCGCCTCGCCCTCGAGCCGTAGCACCCGCTCGGCGATGGCGCGCGGGTCGACACGCCTCGCGTCAGCCATCCGGTCTCATTCGCCCCGGCGCACGAGCCGGTCGATCGCCTGCACCTCGTCGAGCAGTCGCGGCAGATCGTCGATCCGCAGCATGTTGGGACCGTCGGAGAGCGTCCGGCCGTCCGCCAGCGTGCGGTCGGGATCATCGTGCATCTCTATGAACAGCGCGTCGACGCCCACGGCCACGGCCGCGCGCGCCAGCGCGGGGACGAACCGGCGCTCGCCGCCGGACCGGTCCCCGGCCCCGCCGGGCAGCTGGACCGAGTGCGTCGCGTCGAACACGACCGGGAAGCCGAGCGCGCGCATGACGACGAGGCCGCGCATGTCGACGACGAGGTTGTGATAACCGAAGGTCGTTCCGCGCTCTGTGAGGAGCAGGGCCCGGTTCCCCTCGCCCGTGACCTTGTCGGCGATGTTCTTCATGTCTTCCGGCGCCAGGAACTGCCCCTTCTTGACGTTGACCGGCTTGCCCGTCCGCGCGGCGGCCACGAGCAGGTCCGTCTGCCGGCAGAGGAACGCCGGAATCTGCAGCACGTCCAGCACCTCGGCCGCGGGCGCGACCTCCTCCACCTGATGGACGTCGGAGAGCACCGGCAGCCCGAGCGTCTCCTTGACCTTGCGGAGGATGCGCAGGCCCTCGGCGAGCCCCGGCCCGCGATAGCCGCGCGCCGACGAGCGGTTGGCCTTGTCGTACGACGACTTGTAGATGTACGGGACGCCCCGGTCCGCCGCGATCGACGCGATCCGTTCGGCGGTGAGCAGCGCGTGCTTCTCGTCCTCGATGGCGCACGGGCCCCCGATCAGCGCGAGCGGCCGCCCACCGCCGACGCGGAGCGGTCCGATCGCCACCTCGCGCGTGGGAGCGGCGCTCACCTCCGGCTCTCTTCCTCCGCCGACACCGACGTCGACGCGGGCGCGGGCGCCGCGGCCCCGTGCGCGAGCGCCGCGCGGACGAAGCCGGCAAAGAGCGGGTGCGGCGCCCACGGGCGCGACTGGAACTCGGGGTGGAACTGGCCCGCGACGAACCACGGGTGCTCGGACTCGGGCAACTCGATGATCTCGACGAGCTGCTTCTCGGCCCAGAGTCCCGAGACCCGGAGTCCGTGCCGCTCCAGCGCGACCCGGTAGTCGTTGTTCACCTCGTACCGGTGCCGGTGGCGCTCCTGGACGATGCCCTGCCCATACAGGCGCGAGGCTCGACTCCCCTCGCTCAGGAGGACCGGATAGAGACCGAGTCGCATCGTCCCGCCCCTGTCGGCAAGGTTCCGCTGCTCGGGCAGCAGATCGATCACGAGGTGCGGCGCCGTCGGCACGAACTCCGAGGAGTTGGCGCCGGCCAGGCCGCACACGTGACGCGCGAACTCGATGACGGCGCATTGCATCCCGAGGCAGATGCCGAAGTACGGCACCTTGCGCTCGCGCGCGTAACGGATGGCCGTGACCTTGCCCTCGATGCCGCGGTCGCCGAACCCGCCCGGCACGAGGACGCCGTGCACGCCCGCGAGGTGCGCCTCGGCCCCGTCGCGCTCCACGTGCTCGGCATCCACCCAGGCGACCTCCACGCGCGCGTCGTTGGCGATGCCGCCGTGGGTGAGCGCCTCCGAGAGGCTCTTGTAGGAGTCCTTCAGCTCGATGTACTTACCGACGACCGCGATCCGTGTCGCGGTGCGCGGCGACTTCACCCGGCGCACGACGTCCTCCCAGCGCGACAGGTCGATCGGGCGCGCCGGGAGGCCGAGGGTCTTGACGACGATGTCGTCGAGCCCCTCCCGGTGGAAGACCAGGGGGACCTCGTAGATCGTCTCGACGTCTTTGGCCGTGATGACCGCCTCCTCCTCGACGTCGCAGAAGAGCGCGATCTTCGACTTGATCCCGGGCGGCAGATAGCGGTCGGTGCGACACAGGAGAATATCGGGTTGAATCCCGATCCCCCGGAGCTCCTTGACCGAGTGCTGCGTCGCCTTCGTCTTCAGCTCCGCGGCGGCCTGCATGAAGGGCACCAGCGTGAGGTGCACGTAGAGCACGTTGTCCTTGCCGACGTCCTTCTTGAGCTGGCGCACGGCCTCGAGGAACGGCAGGCTCTCGATGTCGCCGACCGTGCCGCCCACCTCGACGATCAGCACGTCGTTGTCCTTCGCGACGCGCCGGATCGAGGCCTTGATCTCGTCCGTGATGTGCGGGATGACCTGGACGGTCCGTCCGAGGTAGTCGCCGCGGCGCTCCTTCTGGATCACCGAGAAGTACACCTTGCCCGCGGTGATGTTGTGGTCGCGCGTCGTGCGGGCCGAGGTGAACCGCTCGTAGTGACCGAGGTCGAGGTCCGTCTCGCCGCCGTCGTCGGTGACGAAGACCTCGCCGTGCTGGTACGGGCTCATCGTGCCCGCGTCCACGTTGATATACGGGTCCATCTTCTGGATCGCGACCTTGAAGCCGCGCGCCTCGAGAAGCGAGCCGATCGAGCCCGCGGCCAGACCCTTTCCCAGCGAGGAGACGACACCACCCGTCACGAAGATGTATTTCGGGGCCAAATCATCCCTCCCTTTCCTGGTCGCGTGGTTGGTCGAGCCATCTTCTCACGAAGGCCGTCTCCGCCGCGCGCTCCGCGGGCGCGCCGTCGAGTCGACGCGCGCGCAGTGCTCCGAGCACCCGCGCGACGCCGGGTCCGGCCGCCACGCCGAGCGCGATCACGTCGTCGCCGGACAGGGCCGGCGCGGCGTTGCGGCCCGCGGCCGCGTACCACTCGACCCGGGCGCGCTCCGTGGGAGGGCCCGTCAGGTGGCGCCACGCGAGCTCGAGATCGACGAGCCGGTCCAGCCGCCGTGCCGTGGCGCTCGGCGCCTCCGTGGCGCCGGAGGGGGGGGCCGCGTCGAGCGCCCGGAGGATCCGGGCCCGTGGCTCTCCCGTGAGCGCGAGGCGGCCCAGCGCGGCTTCGGCGACGGCGCGCCTCTGGTCGGCGAGGAGCGCTACGAGGATAAGCTCCATCGGGGCGGCGCGCACGCCGCGCGCGCGGGCCCAGTCGAGCGTGGCGTCGAGGCGCGCCAGGCGGCGCGCCGCGCCGCGCGTGAAGCGACACCGCGGGTCGAGCAGTCTCAGCGCGCGGCCGCGCCCGAGCCGGGACAGGACGCTCGCCGGGCGGGGCTCGGCGAGACACCGCTCGATCTCGGCGAGGAGCCGCTGGCCGGACAGCGCCGTGTACGGGCCGAGTCCCAGCGCCAGCACCTGGCAGCGGCGCGTCCAGGCGTCCGGCGTCAGCCCGAGCCGGACGCCGTAGCGTGCGGCGCGGACGATGCGCGTCGGATCCTCGACGAACGAGAGGGGATGGAGGACGCGCAACCGCCGCCGGCGCAGGTCGGACGCCCCGCCCAGCGGGTCGAGCAGCTCGAACGCGCCGGACGCGAGCTCGGCCGCCATGGCGTTGACGCTGAAATCGCGGCGGCGCAGGTCCTCCTCGATGCCGGCGGGCAGGACGCGCGGCAGCGCGCCGGGCCGGTCGTAGCGCTCGGTGCGCGCGGTGGCGACGTCGATCCGCCGCACGCCACCGGTCACCCCGGGGAGTGTGACGGACGCGGTCAGAAAGCGCTCGTGCTCCACGAGCGTGCCGGACACGGCACGGGCCAGCTCCCGCGCGACACCGAGCCCGTCGCCCTCCACGACGACGTCGAGGTCACCACGCGCGCCGTCACGGCCCGCCCAGGCGTCGCGCACGAGACCGCCGACCACGAAGGCGCGGGCGCCGCGCTGTGCGGCCAGCCGCCCCGCCGCCCCGAGGAGCCGGAGCGCGTCGGGCTCGACGCCGCGTGCGAGCCGCGCGCGCAGCGAGAGGG
>JBOHQB010000433.1:0-1995 GCA_050731995.1 Candidatus Rokuibacteriota bacterium | reverse complement strand
GCGGGCGGCGTCGCGGCGGGCCGGCACGCGGCGCGCCGGCTTGGCGAGGGCGATCTGATCACGTTCGACATGGGCGGGACCTCCACCGACATCGCCCTGCTGCAAGGGGGCGAGCCGACGCTCACGGGCGAGAAGACCGTGGGGACAGCGAAGGTCGCGCTGCCCGCGCTCGACATCCACACGCTCGGCGCCGGCGGGGGCTCGATCGCGTGGGTGGACGGGGGTGGCATCCTGCGCGTCGGCCCCGAGAGTGCGGGCGCCGACCCCGGCCCGGCGTGCTACGGCCGGGGCGGCACGCGCCCGACCGTGACCGACGCCAACGTCGTCCTCGGCGCGCTCGACCCGGCGAACTTCCTCGGCGGCCGCATCCGGCTCGACGCGCGTGCCGCCGAGCGCGCCGTCGCCGGCGTCGCGAAGGCGTTCGGCACCTCCGTGCTTGCCGCCGCCGAGGGAATCGCGCGTGTGGTCGACACCAACATGGCCGAGGGCATCCAGATCGTCTCCGTGCGCCGCGGCGTGGACCCGCGCCGCTTCACTCTGGTCGCGTTCGGCGGCGCCGCCGGGCTGCACATCACCGACGTCGCGCGGATACTCGAGATCCGCCGCGTCGTCGTGCCGCCCGCCGCGGCCGTGCTCTCCGCGTGGGGGATGCTCGCCACGGACCTGCGCTACGAGATGGTGCGCTCGCACGTCTCGGAGGTCGGGCGGATGACGGTCGCGACGCTCCGGCGGCTGTTCGCCGCGCTCGAGCGCGAAGGACGCAAGCGCCTGGGCGCGTTCGAGGGTCGGGTCGCCGTGCGCCGCGCGCTCGACATGCGGTACGGCGAGCAGATCTTCGAGATCACGGTCCCGCTCGACGGCGTGAACGTGGAGGCCCCCGATCTCCTCGAGCAGGCGGCCGCGCGCTTCCACCAGCGCCACGAGGAGCTCTACGCCTATAGCGTGCCGGGGCAGGAGGTCGTCATCGTCAACGCGCGTGTGGCCGTCGTCGGCGAGCTGCCGGTGCTGCCCGCCGAGCGCGCCGCGGCGCCGGCCGGCGCGGCCACACCGGGTCGCCGCCGCGTCTGGCTCGGCGAGTGGTTCGAGGTGCCGGTCTGGAAGCTGGACGCGCTGTCGCCGTCGCTCGAGGTCAAGGGGCCGGCGATCTTCGAGTCGGCGACGACGACGGTACTCGTCCGCGCCGGTGAGCGCGCCGTGGGCACGCCGCACGGCTGGCTCGACATCCGGCTGGCCTGAACGGCCCGGCTTGCGCTAGCATTCGCACGGATCAAGGAGGAGACCCATGGACAGGCGACTCGCGAAGCTCGCCGAGCAGCTCGATGCGGGCCTGATCGCGCGGCGGCAGTTCCTCAGGCAGGCGGCGCTGATCACGGGCGGCACGGCGGCGGGGCTCCACGCGCTCCGGACGATCGCCGGGGCGCAGGCGAAGACGAAGCTCCGCGTCTGGCTCTTCAGGAGCTACGTCACCGCCTGCAACGACATCCTGGCCAAGCACGTCGAAGCGTGGGCCAAGGAGCGCAACGTCGAGACGGAGCTCGACTGGGCGACGTTCGGCGACCGCGAGCAGAAGTTCGTGGCGGCCATCGAGGCCGGCAACCCGCCCGATGTCGCCGAGATGAACTACCAGGGGCCGATGCGCTACCGGCCGGCGCTCCGCGACGTCACCAAGCTCGCCAAGGACATCGCCGCCGCGCGCGGCGGGCTCTTGCCCTACGCCGACCGCGTCGTGCAGTTTCAGGGGCAATACTTCGGCGTCGCCCATCAGGCGTTCGGGGGCGGGCTGCACATCCGGAAGGATCTCGTCGCCGAGAAGGGCCTCAAGATGCCGAAGGTCTACGACCCCGACGTGATCGATGTCGCCAAGAAGTGCCAGGACCCCTCGAAGGAGCTGTGGGGGTTCGGCCAGACGCTGAACCGCTCGGACGACGGCAACGGCTTCATGCAGAACATCCTCTGGGACTACGGCGGGAGCGTCTGGGACAAGGACGGCAAGCC
>JBOHQB010000432.1:0-3773 GCA_050731995.1 Candidatus Rokuibacteriota bacterium | reverse complement strand
GTACGGCTCCCAGTGCAGGTCCGAGGCCCCCTTGCGGATCGCGTCCACCATCACCATGTTCACCAGCTTCACCACCGGCGCCTCGTCCGCCGACTCCTTCAGCTCGAAGATGTTGACGTTGCCCTGCTTGGCCTCGTCGTCTTCCACGACCTCGATGTTGCTCACGTCGGTCGTGATCTCGGAGAGCATGTCGGCCATCGACACGGCCTCGGCCTGCGCCTCCTGCTCGTAGTGCTGCTCGATCGCCTTCCGGATCGCCGCCTGCGGCGCGACCACCGGCAGGATCTGGAGGTTGGTCATGAAGGCGATGTCGTCGAGCGCGAACACGTTGGTCGGATCGGCGACGGCGAGTGTCAGCGTGGTGCCGATGCGCTTGACCGGCACGACCTCGTACTTCTTGGCAATCGAGGCGGGTACGAGGCCGATGGTTTCCGGATCGATCTCCAGATTCGACAGGGTGATTGACGGAATCCCGTATTGCCGCGAGAGGAAGCCGATCAGCTGCTCCTCGTTGATGAAGCTCAGGCGGACGAGGATCGAGCCCAGCTTGTCGGTCTTGCCCTTCTGCTCCGCGAGGGCCTGCTTGAGCTGGTCCTGGCTGATCAGCCCCTCGGAGACGAGGAGATCCCCGAGGCGTCGGTTCACCGGGTGCCCGAGTTTCACCTGACTCATGTCGAACCATTACTGTACCGCACTCAGGCGCTTCAGCGTATCGACAAAGGCGCGGTAGGTGTCGTCCTGATAGAGCACGAAGACCACACGCGTGAGCGTCGTCTTCTGCGCGCGCAGGTGAGCGACGACGGCGCCGAGCATGGCATCGCCCGCGACCGGCGGAGGCACGTGCCCGACCCCGGTGCCGAACGCGGGCAGGGCGAGCGAGGTGAGTCGCTGCTTGTCGGCGATGGCGAGCACGGCCCGGGTGCTGCGCGCGATCGTCTCCGCGTCGGTCTTCAGATCGGACGACATCACCGCCGCGTGAATCACGTGCGTCGCCGCGAGGTTGCCGCCGGGCGTGAGCACGGCCTCGCCGGCCTCGATCGGCCCCTGCCGCAACGCTTCTTCCTCGATGAGCGCCCCGCCCTTGCGCTTGATGGCGCTCGCGACGCCGGCGCCCATCGCGAGCGACGTGCTCGCGGCATTGACGATCGCGTCGACATTCCAGTCGGTGATGTCGCCGCGCTCGATCGAGACCGTCGCGGAGCCGATCTTGGTCTTCACGGTTCCCGCTCCCGCGCCTTCGCCGCCTCCCACGAGCGCTCGAGGTCGTCCGTCGACGCGGCGGTGACCGAGGTGCCGCGCGCCCGCAGATCCGCCTCCATGCTGGTGAAGCGACGCCGAAACTTCTCGACCGCGCGCTGCAGGGCGTCCTCGGCGTCGAGGTCGGCGAGGCGTGCGACGTTGACGAGCGAGAAGAGCGCGTCACCCAGCTCCTCCTCGAGACGCTCGCGCGCGCCGGCCGCCAGGGCCTCGGCGCATTCGCGCATCTCCTCCTCAACCTTGACCCACGCCGCCGTCGCGTCGGGCCAGTCGAAGTTCACCCGGGCCGCCTTCGACTGAACCCGCTGGGCGCGCAGCAACGCAGGTAACGCGCGCGGCACGCCCTCGAGGACCGACCGGCGCCGGCCCACCTCCTCGGCCTCGCGCTGCTTGATCGATTCCCACTGGGCGAGGGCCTGGTGCGGCGTGGCGACCGCGGCGCCGCCGAAGACGTGGGGATGGCGGTGCACGAGCTTGTCCATGACCCGCCCGAGAACCTCGGCGATCGTGAACTCGGACCGCTCCGCGGCGATCTCCGCGTGGAAGACGACCTGCAGCAACAGGTCGCCGAGCTCCTCGCGCAGCGCGTCGACGCGCCCGCTCTCGAGGGCCTCCAGGACTTCGTACGCCTCTTCGATCAGATAGGGCTTGAGGGACGTCGGCGTCTGCGCGCGGTCCCACGGGCATCCCGCGGGTCCGCGGAGTCGGTGCATGATCTCGAGCAGCCTCTCGAAGAGGACTCCGGGGGAGTCGACCATGTCGTTACCTGACGGCGAGGCGATTATACAGCACGGGTTTCGCCGTGTGCTAGGCTCGCGCCCCGATGACACCGCCGGAGGGGGAAGAGAGCTTCAAAGTCACCGACCGACGCCGCCGGGAGGAGGAGCCGGCGTCCGGCCGGGAAGGGCCGGCGGCCGAGCGCAGCCTCGTCGCCCTCTTCATGATGCTGGGGAGCTCCGCGCTCATCGCGCTGGGCGAGGCGCCCGATCCGGCCACGGGCGAGCGCCGCCTCGACCTCGGCAACGTCGCCGAGGTGATCGACCTGCTCATCCTGCTGCGCGAGCGGACCGAGGGGCGGCGCCTCGCGGAGGAGACGAGCGTCCTCGAGCAGCTGGTCTACGATCTGCAGCTCCGTTACGTCAGCGCGACGCGACGCTCCGGATAATCAGCCGGTCCGGCTCGACCCGTACGCTCTCGATCGTTCCCGGCACCGGCCAGCGCAGCGTCGCGAGGAGCGCCGGATCCGCCATCAGGCGCAGGAGCGTGACCGGCAGCCGCTGGCGACCAACGCGGAACTCACGGACGTCGAGCTTCAGCGACCGTCGCGGCCATGCGTCGACCGTCACCCGCGCGCGGACGCCGAGCCAGATCGGCTGCTCGAGCGCCCGGGCCGGGAGCGCGTCGCGCAGCGCGCCGAAGGGGTACTCCGCGACGACGCGGCGGAGCGGCACGTTCCCGACGAGCTCCACCGTGTCGGCCTCGAGAAGGCGAGCCGACGGTGACGCGACCGGAAGGTTGCCAATGTTCCGGCTCAGGAACGCGTTGACCTCGCGTTCGGAGAAGACCACTTCGGGGGATCCCTGCGCCACGTCGAAGATCTTCCGTTGGGCGCGGGCCGAGTCCGCCGCCGTGACGGGATGAACGGTTCGCCCGGGCTCTTGAAGACTCCTCACCGCCATCCATGCCGCCCCGACGGTCCCCCCGACCAGGGCGGTCGTCAGGAGGATCGCACCGAGACACCCGCCGCAACCCAGGCGCATGACCCAGCCTAACATCAGGGGGCGCGGCCGGTAGGATTGGCCAGCCGAGACAGCTACTTATGGCGATAGACGGGCCATGCTTGACACGAGCATACTCAGGATATATATGTTCTTTAGACTCAATGCAGGGCCGACTCGAAAGGACTGACAAAGAGAAGGAGCTAGTCATGGCGATGGACGACCTCACCGGCGACCTGCTCTCTGTCAAGGGCGAGCGCCGCTGGCAGGGCAAGGGGCAGAGCGCCCTCTACGTGGAGCGCGTGTAGGTCAAGCCCAAGGAAATCAAGATCGACATCCTATAGGGAAACGAAGTAGGGAAACGAAGGGAGAAGTTCATGGCGAAGGTCATCGGCATCGATCTCGGGACGACGAACTCGGTCGTCGCGGTCGTGGAGGGCGGCAATCCCACGGTCATCGCGAATCAGGAAGGCGGCCGGCTCACGGCCTCGGTCGTCGGCTTCACGAAGGACGGCGAGATCCTCGTCGGCCAGGTCGCGAAGCGCCAGGCGATCACGAATCCCGAGAACACGGTCTTCTCGATCAAGCGCTTCATGGGACGCCGGTTCGACGAGGTGCTCCAGGAGATCAAGCTCGTCCCGTACAAGGTCGTGAAGGCGCAGAACGGCGACGTCCGCGTCGAGGTCCGCGGCAAGCAGTACTCGCCGCCCGAGATCTCCGCGATGACCCTGCGCAAGCTCAAGGAGGCGGCGGAGGCCTACCTGGGCGAGAAGGTCACGCAGGCCGTCATCACCGTCC
>JBOHQB010000431.1:0-3862 GCA_050731995.1 Candidatus Rokuibacteriota bacterium | reverse complement strand
GCCGTCGGCCGGCCGGCCGGCGCGCTCGACGTCGCGCTCGTCGGCGACGCGGAGATTCGGCGGCTGAACCAGGCCTGGCGCGGCGTGCGCCGCCGGACCGACGTGCTCGCGTTCCCCCTGGAGGACGCGGCGTCGCCGTCCGGCCTCGTCGGCCAGATCGTCATCTCAGCGGACGCCGCGCGTCGGCAGGCGCGTCGACTGGGCGTACCGCTCGCCGCCGAGCTCGAGCTGCTCGTCACCCACGGGACGCTCCATCTCGTGGGCTGGGACGACCGCGATCCGCTCGAGGCCGACCTCATGCATCGGCGCGAACGCGAGATTCTCGGGCGCCGGGCGCCGGCGCGCCTCTGGCGCGGCCTCCTGGAGGACTGATGCGCGCGGGATTCGTCTCGCTGCTCGGCCGTCCGAACGTCGGCAAGTCCACGCTGCTGAACCGGCTCGTCGGCGAGAAACTGGCGATCGTCTCGCCGCGCCCGCAGACGACGCGCAATCGGATCACGGGAATCACGCACCGCCCGGACGCGCAGATCGTCTTCGTGGACACGCCGGGGCTCCATCCGGGCCGCGGCCGCCTCGCCGATTTCATGCTGAAGACCGCGACGCGCGCGGCCGAGGAGGTGGACCTCGTCTGCCTGGTCGTGGATGCGGCCGCCCCCGGCGGGCCCGACGATCTCGTGCTCGGGCCGCTCCGCGGCTTCGATGGACCCGTGTTCTGCGTGCTGAACAAGGTGGATCTGGTCCGCCACAAGGATAGGATCCTGCCGCTGATCGACCGGTGGCAGAAGGCCCACGCCTTCGCCGAGATCCTGCCGATCTCGGCGACCGACGGCACCAACTGCGACCGGCTGCTGGACCGCATCGTGGAGCGGCTGCCCGAGCACCCTCCGTTCTTCCCGGCGGACGCGACGAGCGACCAGCCGGAAACGTTCTGGGTCGCGGAGGTGATCCGCGAGCGCATCTTCCATCTGACGCACCAGGAGGTCCCGTACGCCGCCGCGGTGCGCGTGGAGTCACTGACCGAGACGAAGCGCCCCGAGCGGCTGGACATCCGCGCGACGATCTTCGTCGAGGCGGAGTCGCAGAAAGGGATCATGATCGGTAAGGGCGCCGCCATGCTCAAGCGGATCGGGACGGACGCGCGTCGGGAGCTCGAGCGGTTCTTCGGCGTTTCCGTCTTCCTCGGGCTCACCGTCCAGGTTCGGAAGAACTGGCGGCGCGACGAGCGCGCGCAGCGCGAATTCGGGTTCCGCCTGACCTCGTGACCGCCTGACGATGGCGCTCGGCACCTCGGCGGCGGTCGTCGTCGGCTCCTTCCCGCTCGGCGAGAGCGACCGGGTGGTGACGCTCTACGCGCGCGAGTGGGGTAAGGTGCGCGGGGTCGCGAAGGCGGCACGGCGCACCCGCTCGCGCTTCACCGGTGCCCTCGAGCTCTTTACGCTCGGCCAGGCGATCGTCTTCGACTCCGGCCGGAGCGATCTCGTCCAGCTCGACCACTTCGACGTCACCCGGCCGTTCACCCGACTCCACGGGGACCTCGAGCGTCTGGGCCAGGCGTCGTGGATGGTCGAGTGCCTGACGCGACTCACGGGCGAGCGCGATCGTCAGGTGGGCCTCTACGCGCTGCTCGTCCGGAGCCTCGCCGCGATGGAGACGACCGAGCGACCGGCACGCGTGGCGGTGTGCTTCGCCGTGCGCTGCCTCGACGCCCTCGGTCACCGCCCGCGCCTCGACCGCTGCACCGTGTGCGGGCGGCGCTATCCGTTCGCGCACCCGCACCTCGGCCTGGGCGGCGTCGAGTGCGAGGGCTGCGCGCGGACGACCCGCGACGCCGACCCGCTCGGTCCCGCTTCGTTCGCGACCCTGGAGCGCCTGCGTCGGGTACGATGGGAAGAGGCGATCGCGGCGCCGCTCGGGCGGCTCGAGGGCGAGCTGAAGGCGGCGCTGGAGTCGCACATGATCCGCCTCATCGGCCAGCCCACGCGCACGACCCGGTTCCTGCGTGAGCTGCACCGGTTGCCGGGGGAGTCAGAGGGGGGTGTAGCCCCCTTCTCACGATGAACGCGACGGGGGAGCGCGGATGACGGTTTCCATGGCAGTACGAGCCGCAGCCCGCAGTAGGAGCCGCAGCCCGTTTCAGGAGCCGCAGCCGAAGGTGAGGCGACCCTGCGAAGGGCGAGGCTACCCTGCGAAGGGCGAGGCGAGTCTATGAACATGGACGTGCTCGTATCCCTCGCGAAGCGGCGTGGCTTCGTCTTCCAGTCGAGCGAGATCTATGGCGGGACGGGCTCGTGCTGGGACTATGGACCGCTCGGCGTCGAGCTCAAGCAGAACGTGAAGCGCCTCTGGTGGCGCGACTTCGTCCAGCGGCGTGCGGATATGGTCGGCCTTGACGCCTCCATCCTCATGCACCCGACGGTCTGGAAGGCGAGCGGCCACCTCGATCACTTCACCGATCCGATGGTGGACTGCAAGGAGTGCAAGCACCGCTTCCGCGCCGATGCCGTCGACGCGATGGACTGGATCCACTACTGCCCGGCGACGAAGGGCAACAAGTTCACGATCCCGGCCGGCGAGGCGTGCCGGCACTGCGCCGTCCGCCGCGCGCTCTGCCCCGAGTGCGGCAAGGGCGAGCTGACGCCCCCGCGGCAGTTCAATCTCATGTTCAAGACCTTCATGGGGCCGGTCGAGGAAGACGCGTCCGTCGCCTACCTGCGCCCCGAGACGGCGCAGGCGATGTTCGTGAACTTCGACAACGTGCTCCAGTCGATGCGGTTGAAGCTCCCGTTCGGGATCGCCCAGCAGGGCCGGGCGTTCCGGAACGAGATCACGCCGGGCAACTTCATCTTCCGCACCCGCGAGTTCGAGCAGATGGAGATCGAGTACTTCGTCAACCCGCACGAGACGGTCGAGGGGAGGCCGGCGGACGAGTACTGGCACGACCGCTGGATCCACGACTGCATGGCATGGTTCCGGCGCTACGGCATGCGGGAGGAGAACCTCCGCTTGCGCGAGCACGACAAGGACGAGCTCTCCCACTACTCCAAGCGCACCGTGGACATCGACTACCGGTTCCCCATGGGCTGGAGCGAGCTGATGGGGATCGCGAACCGCACGGACTTCGACCTCAAGCAGCACGCGAAGTTCAGCGGCAAGGGCCTCACGTACTTCGACGAGGAGCGGAAGGAGCACATCGTGCCGTTCGTCGTCGAGCCGTCCGCCGGCGTGGACCGCGCCCTGCTCGCGTTCCTGCTCGACGCGTACCGCGAAGAGGAGGTGCGGGGCGAGAAGCGCGTCGTGCTCCGTTTCCACCACGAGCTGGCGCCGGCGAAGATCGCCGTCCTGCCGCTCCTCAAGAAGCGCGCTGAGATCGTCGCCACGGCGCACGAGCTGCGGGCGCGTCTGGCGCGGCGCTGGACGACGGTCTACGACGACACGGCCGCGATCGGCCGGCTCTACCGCCGCCAGGACGAGGTCGGCACGTCCTACTGCGTGACCGTGGACGTCAAGACCGTGGGCGATCCGGAGAAGGGTGAGGCGGGTGACGGGCAGGTGACGGTCCGTGAGCGCGACTCGATGGAGCAGATCCGGGTGCCGATCCCCGAGCTAGAGTCGGTCTTCGAACGGTTGCTCGGCGAGGACGAATGGACCGCGGTCGCCGCGCGCTACCGGCGCGCCTGAACGTACGCGCAGGGTTGAGTTTCCTCCTCCTCTTTAGGTATGGTGGCGAGACCGACAGGAGGCTGCCCAATGCGAATCATCGGGCTACGATCGGTACTGCTCTTCGTCTCCCTATCCTATGGCTGCGTCCTCAGCCTGGGGTGCGCCCAGAAGCTGACGCCGCAACAGGAGCACGCCTACAAGG
>JBOHQB010000430.1:0-17336 GCA_050731995.1 Candidatus Rokuibacteriota bacterium | reverse complement strand
CTGCGGCTCCACGAGGCGAAGATGATCAAGTCCAGCCCGCAGAGGATCATCGCCCAGGGCACCGACTGGCGCTATTTCAACGAGCTGAAGAGGGAGCTGAAGGCGTGAGGCGGCGAGAAGGGGGCTGTAACATGCGATGCTCCGAAAGGGTTCAGGCTGGACGAGAGGTGGAGGGTGAAGGAGATCTCCATGAGTGACCGACGCGAGCGCTGGAGCCGACGCGAGTTCGTGGGGGGGCTGACGCTGGCCGGGACGGCGGGGCTCATGGGAATGCGACCGGCGCGGGCCGCCGCAGAGCCGCCGCTGGAGACGACGAGGCTCAAGCTGACGAAGTTGACCAGCATTTGTCGCGCGCCCCAGTGGGTCGCCGAAGCGTTGCTGAAGGCCGAGGGGTTCACCGATGTGCAATACGTAAGGGTGGAAACGGGCGGGAGGGGCGCCGACTTGACCGGGGCGGCCCTCGCCTCCGGCCAGGTCGACCTCAGCATGCAGTTCATAGGGCCGTCCATCCTTCAGGTGGACGCCGGCGATCCGATCGTCCTTTTGGTAGGGATTCAGATCGGCTGCTTTGAGCTATTCGGGACCGATCGAGTCCGCGCGATCCGCGACCTGAAGGGCAAGACCGTCGCCGCTGGCCCACTCAAAGGCAGTGGCCACACCTTCCTCTCGAGCATGACGGCATTCGTGGGGCTCAATCCGGCGCGAGACATCACTTGGCTCGAGAGTCCGGAGTCGGAGGCACTCCGGCTCTTTGAAGAGGGCAAGGCCGACGCCCTGATGGCATCGCCGCCACGGTCGCAGGAAGCCCGGGCGAGGCAGCTCGGACACGTGATCGTCAGTACGGTGAAGGATCGGCCCTGGTCGCAGTACTTCTGCTGCTTGATGGCGGGGCGTCAGGACTTCGTGCGTAAGTATCCGGTGGCCACCAAGCGAGCGCTTCGCGCCATCCTGAAGGCGACCGATATCTGCGCCCGTGAGCCGGAGCGGGTCGCCCGCTTCCTCGTGGACCAGGGCTATGCGGAGCGGTACGACTATGCCCTCCAGGCGATGAGGGAGATCCCCTACAACCACTGGCGAGACTACGATCCGGAGGATACGGTGCGCTTCCACGCCCTCCGCCTGCGTGAGGCCGGCATGATCAAGTCCGGCCCGCAGAAGATCATCGCGCAGGGCGCCAACTGGCGGTTCCTCAAGGAGCTGAAGAAGGAGCTCAAGGTGTAGGAGGCGCAAGGCGTCCAGTCTGGACCCGGACGATTGCCCGGTCAGCTTCTGACCGTTCGGGCGGCCTGTCCGGCCCCATCCTGACGCGGCGCCGTGCTTCCGAAAAGGAGGTCGCCTTGGTCCTTCCGTTCAGAAAACACAGGCAAATGCGGGCGATGCCGCCGCTATCCACATCTATCCACAGGGCCTGTGGAAGCCTTGCCCGGCCGGGCACACGGTTTGCCTCTCTGAGACGCTGGGGAGGCAGCCATGACGTACGGACGATACGGCGCCGAAGACAAGGGAGCGGGGGTCAGCGACCCGAGCAAGCCGGGTTGCCGCTGGGGCAAGAGCAAGCAGGCCGGGACGCAGCGCGCGCGCCGCACCCGTGCCGCCCAGAAGGCGCCCCGCTAGAGTCACCGAGCCCGGCGGCTAGTTGCAGGCTTCGAAGAGCCCCGCCGCGCCCTGCCCGCCGCCGATGCACATCGTCACGACGCCGTAGCGCGCCTTGCGACGCAGCATCTCGTTGGCGATCGTCCCCACCATGCGGGAGCCCGTCATGCCGAACGGGTGACCGATCGAGATCGACCCGCCGTTGACGTTGAGCTTGTCGGGGTCGAGCCCGAGCTTGTCGCGGCAGTAGACCACCTGCGAGGCGAAGGCCTCGTTGAGCTCCCAGAGGTCGATGTCGGAGATCTTCAGGCCCTGGCGCTGGAGCAGCCGCGGCACCGCGTAGAGGGGGCCGATGCCCATCTCGTCCGGTTCGCAGCCGGCCACGGCGAAGCCGCGGAAGACGAGCTTCGGCTTGATCCCGAGCGCCTTCGCGCGGTCCATGGACATGACGAGCGTCGCGGAGGCGCCGTCGGAAAGCTGCGACGAGTTGCCCGCCGTCACCGTCCCCTGGCCGCTCGTCTTGTCGAAAACGGGCGGCAGCGACATGAGCCCTTCCAGCGTCGTGTCGGCGCGGTTGCACTCGTCCTTCTCGACGTAGTACGGCTCCTCGCCCGCCTTCTCGCCCGTCTTCTTGTCGAGGATCGCCCGCGTCACGTGCATCGGCGCGAGCTCCTCCTTGAAGAAGCCTTCCTGCTGGGCGCGCGCCGTTCGCTGTTGGCTGGAGAGCGAGTAGCGGTCCTGCGTCTCGCGGCTGATCTTGTAGCGCTTGGCAACGACCTCCGCCGTGTCGCCCATCACCATGTAGATGCCGGGCAGGCGCTCCTTCACCCACGGGTTCGGGCTCTTGTCGCGCTCCATCATCGTGATCGATTCGATGCCGCCGCCGATCATCACGTCGGCGCCGTTGTTCATGACGTAGTTGGCCGCGATCGCGATCGCCTGGAGCCCGGAGGAGCAGAACCGGTTGACCGTCAGGCCGCCGACGCTCACGGGCAGTCCGGCGCGCATCGCGGCGACGCGCGCGATGTTGTGCCCCTGCGCCCCGTGCGGCTGGCCGCAGCCGAGGATCACGTCCTCGACCTCTTTCGGATCGAGCTGCGGCACCTTGCCGAGCACGTCCTTGATGCAGTGGGCGGCGATGTCGGACGGCAGCGTCATGTTGAACGAGCCGCGCTGCGACTTGGCGAGCGGCGTGCGGGAGCTGGCGACGATGACGGCTTCTCTCATGGCCGGGTCCTTTCGGCTGGGGAATTGGCGAGCAGTGTAGCAGGAGTGGCCCTTGCTGGGACAGTCGCCGCGGGCTACCCTCACGAGGTCGGCGCCACCGCCGGGCGCCGAGGCGAGGAGACCCCGGATGCACGTCGGCATGGCCGCGGTGTTCCAGAATCCCGGCAAGGCACGGACCGATTTCGAGGTCTACCAGAACGACCTGCGCCTGGCGGACCTCGCCGAGCCGCTCGGCTTCCAGTCCCTCTGGGGCGTCGAGCACCACTTCACGGACTACACGATGTGCCCCGACGTGCTCCAGTTCCTCACCTACATGGCGGGACGCACGACCACGGCGCAGCTCGGCTCGATGGTCGTCGTGCTGCCGTGGCACGACCCGATGCGCGTCGCCGAGGAAGTCTCGATGCTCGACAACATCTCCGGGGGGCGGCTCATTCTCGGCCTCGGCCGCGGCGCCGGCCGGGTGGAGTTCGACGGCTTCCGGCTGTCGATGGACGAGTCGCGGCAGCGCTTCGTCGAGTCGGCGGAGATGCTGCTCGAGGGCCTCGAGCGTGGCTGGTGCGAGTATCAAGGACAGTTCGTCAACCAGCCGCGCGCGCCGATCCGGCCGGCGCCGTTCAAGAGCTTCCGCGGCCGGACATATGCGGCGGCCGTCTCGCCAGAGTCGCTGCCGATCATGGCGAAGCTCGGCGTCGGGATCCTGATCATTCCGCAGAAGCCGTGGCATGAGGTGGCCAAGGAGCTGGACACCTACCGGACGATCTATCGTCAGGTGAACGGGGTGGACGCGCCGCCCCCGATCTCCGCGGGCTGGACCTACTGCCACGCGAGCCCGGACGAGGCGCGCGAGGGCGCGCGGCGCTGGATCGGCGGCTACTACCAGACGGTGCTCGACCACTACCAGTTCCAGGGCGACCACCTGGCGAAGACGAAGGGGTACGAGTACTACGGCAAGATGAGCGAAAAGATCCAGGAGTACGGCACCGACAAGGTTATCGACTACTTCATGAACCTCCAAGTGTGGGGCACGCCCGAGCAGTGCTACGAGAAGATCCTCGACATCCACCGGCGTACGGGCAACAGTCACTACGTCGGCGTCTTCTCCTACGCCGGCATGCCGTGGGACGACGCCGAGCGCAACGTCCGCCTCTTCGCCCAGGAGGTCTTGCCCGCGCTCGCCACGCTCCGCGCCGACTCGACGCCGCCCGCCGCGGCGCCGACCGCGCCCGCCGGCGCCGACAAGATCGGCGTCGCCCTCGGCTTCTAGCGCGCCGCTTCCCCCGCCCATGACGCGCACAGGCGCCACGCTCGTCGTCGACGCGCTCGTCCGCGCGGACGTCCGACATCTCTTTTCGCTGTCGGGCAACCAAATCCTCTCCGTCTACGACGCGACCCTCGGACAGCCGATCGAGATCATCCACACGCGCCATGAGGCGGCGGCCGTCCACATGGCCGACGGGTGGGGACGGCTCACCGAGACGCCGGGCGTCGCCCTCGTCACGGCCGGGCCGGGCCACCTCAACGCGCTCGGCGCGCTCTACGGCGCGCTGATGGCGGAGTCCCCGTGCGTGCTTCTGAGCGGCGCCGCGCCGCGGGCGCAGGCCGGGCGCGGCGCGTTCCAGGAGATCGACCAGCCCGGCACGGCCCGGCCGGTCGTGAAGGCGGCGTGGACCGCGGAGCGCGCCGAGACTCTCGGCGACGACGTCGCGCGTGCGCTCGAGATCGCGAGCGGCGGACGCCCCGGACCCGTCGCACTCAGTCTTCCGGGTGATCTGCTCGAATCGCTCGTCGCTGCGGCGACCGGGGCCGCCGGTGGGGACGAGGCCCCGCTTGCTCAGTCGACAAAAGCAATTCGCCGCGAGACCTCGTCCCCACCGGCAGCCCTGCAGCTGTCCGGCGCGCAGGTCGGGGAGATCGTTGAGATGGTGCGGGGGGCGCGGCGACCACTCATACTGCTCGGGCCGGCGATGGCGCGGCCGGCGCGACGGGCGGCGGTCGACGAGCTGTCGCGGGTCACGGGCGTGCCGGCGCTCCCGATCGAGAGCCCGCGCGGCGTC
The DNA here is from genome assembly GCA_050731995.1 of Candidatus Rokuibacteriota bacterium. Lineage (GTDB taxonomy): Bacteria > Methylomirabilota > Methylomirabilia > Rokubacteriales > CSP1-6 > JBOHQB01. Next base: position 12,459 of record JBOHQB010000430.1, on the reverse strand, counting down.
AATGACCCGTGGCTCCACATGGCCGCCACACGCTTCGGCGAGGTCGACGTCGCGCTCCTCCTCGGCAAGCGTCTCGACTTCACCCTCCGCTTCGGCACCTCGCCGCCGTGGGCGTCCGCCTGCCGCTTCATCCAGATCGACGACGATCCGGTGGCGGCCGTCGCCGCGCTGACGGCCGCGGCGCGGGGCGCGACCTTCACGCATCATCCATGGGCCGCCGACCTCGCCGCGTCGCGCCGCGCCGAGCCCGCGGACTGGCCGGAGCTCCGCCGCGCCGCGCGGGCGCCGATGCACCCGCTCCGCGTCTGCGCGGCGCTCCAGCCGCTGCTCGACCGTGGCGCGATCCTCGTCGGCGACGGCGGCGAGTTCGGCCAGTGGATCCAGGCCGGGTGCGAGGCGGGGACGCGCATGATCAACGGCCCTGCGGGCTCGATCGGCAGCGCGATCCCGCTCGCGCTCGCGGCGAAGCTCCGCCATCCGGAGCGCACCGTGATCGCCGCGCTCGGCGACGGCACCTTCGGCTTCCACGCCCTCGAGCTCGACACCGCGGTTCGCCGCGGCCTGCCGATCGTCGTCGTCATCGGCAACGACGCGCGCTGGAACGCCGAGCACCAGCTGCAGCTCGCGACGTACGGTCGCGAGCGGACCATCGGGTGCGAGCTGCTCCCCACGCGCTACGACCGGCTCGCCCAGTCGCTCGGCTGCCACGGCGAGCGCGTCGAGAAGCCCGAAGACCTCGAGCCCGCGCTCGGGCGCGCGCTCGCCTCGGGGCTGCCGGCGTGCCTCGACATCGTCATCGACGGCGTCGCCGCGCCGACGTATCGTGCGGGACAGGGTTCAACCCATGCCTGAGCGAATCGACGCGACCCCCATGACCGTCTATCTCCCCTTCAACCGGGATCTGTTCCGCGGCGCCTTCGTCCCCGCGAAGGGCGGCGGGGAGCCGCCCGAGCGCGCCGGCCACTGGCTCATCGTCCAGGACCAGCACCTGCTCGTCCCCGAGGACGGCGAGGCGCGGCTCCCGACCGGCGCGCCGCCGCAGGGGCTCGACGGCGCCAAGGACCGAGCGCTCTGGCTCGGCAGCTGGCGCGGCACGCCCTGCTGGGTCCTCGGCCTCGAGCGGTCTGCGCCCGTGCCCCCGGGCTTCCGCCGCGAGACGCTCGTGCCGATGCGCGCGCCGAAGCTCGACGACGACCTCCTCTCGCTCGGCGGCATCGCGATGCAGGCGCTCTGGTGGGAGGGTACGAGCGGCCACTGCCCGCGCTGCGGCGGGCCCACCGAGCGCATCGCCGGCGAGTGGGGCAAGCGCTGCCCCGCGTGCCGCTACGAGCACTATCCCCACCTGCACCCGGCGGTGATCACGCTGGTCCTCGACGGCGACCGCTGCCTGCTGGCGCGCAAGCGCGAGTGGGCGCCGGGGCGCTACGCGCTTGTCGCGGGCTTCGTGGACAACGGCGAGTCGCTCGAGGGCTGCGTCGCCCGCGAGGTGAAGGAGGAGGTCGGCGTCGACGTGAAGGACATCCGCTACGTCGGCAGCCCGAACTGGCCCTTCCCGAGCCAGCTGATGGTCGGCTTCGTCGCGACGTACGCCGGCGGCGAGGTCCGGGTCAATCCCGAGGAGCTGGAGGACGCGCGCTGGTTCCCGCGCGACGCGCTGCCGAACCGCCCCTCGCGCCACTCGATCGCGGGCTTCATCCTCCAGCACTACGCCCAACCGCCCCGGCCTTGACTCTTCGGAAGCATCCTCCTCACCTTCCCGTCGGGCTGCCCGCGTCAGGTTCCTGAGCGGGTCTCCCGCGAGAACGGCGCCACGAGCTGGCGCCAGTAGCCTTCCGGCACCGGGTTGCCCGCGATTCCGTACACCTCGGGCCAGCGCCGCGGCGGAAAGTACGCCGTGCCGAACAGCCGATCGATCCACGGCAGGTGCACCGCGAAATTCTTGTCCACCGCCTCCGGATGCGCGGCGTGGTGCCAGTGATGGAAGCGCGGCGTGACGATGACCCAGTCGAGTAGGCGAAAGTCGAAGCGCACGTTGGCGTGGATGAAGACGGCGAGGAAGGAGACGAACACGAGGTACGCGTAGATCGCCGTCGTCGAGAAGCCGAGGACGTAGAGCGGCACGAACGAGAGCCCGCGCGTGACGACGATGTCCACGAGGTGCAGGCGCGAGCCCGCGAGCCAGTCGAGGTAGCGCGACGAGTGGTGGACGGCGTGGAAACGCCAGAGGAACGGCACCCGGTGGAAGGCGCGATGAACGACGTACTCGGCGAGGTCGGCGACGATCACGATCTCGACGAACTGGAGCGGCAGCGTCTGCGCGGCGACAAGATCTTGAAGCCACGGGCGCGCGGCCCAGCGGAAGAAGACCGCGGCGGGCAGCATCGTGAGCACGACCGTCACCTGCACGAGCAGGTGGCTCATCGCGAAGTGCATGAGGTCGGTGCCCCAGCCGAATCGCAAGATCGGCTGCCCGCGAAGACGCGGCCAGATCCGCTCGAGCGGCACGAAGACCAGCGCCAGAACGAAGAGGTTCAGCAGGAGCCAGTCGAGCCCGACCGCGCTGGTGCCCGTGACCTCCGTCGAGATCTCGACGCCGGAGCCGCCCAGGAGCGTCGCGGCCGTCGTCAGCGCGAGTGCCGTGAGCCCGAGCGTCTTCCGACGGCGGAGGAGCGCGCTCAGCAGGCCGAGCCCGAAGCCGACGACGAGCAGCACGTAGACCAGGAAGCGGATCAGGCCCATCGGATAGTGCGCGCGCGCCGACGGTGTCGTGAGCAGATCCGGAAAAATCATGCAGAGGACGGCGCCGTAGCCGAGCGCCGCGCAGGTCACCGACAGCATGCCGCTGATCCAGCCCGAGCCGAAGCGGTGGCCGGTGCCCTGGCCGAGGAGCCGGCTCGGGCTCATTCGGCGCGCGTCGCCGGAACGCCGAGCGCCACGAGGCCCGCCTCGAGCCGGTCGAACACACCGAGACCGTCGAGCCAGCGGTTCGCCCAGCCGTTGGTCACGCAGTAGGCGCCGCGGTGGTCCCCGGTGTGGTGGGCGTCGTGCGCGGAGGGCGCGAGCACCAGGCCGCTCGCCTGCAGCCACACGGCGAGGCGCGGCGCGCGCTCGGCGTGCGCCCAGCCGTGAAACAGGTTCGTGGCGACGACCGCCAGCGCGAAGACGAGCAGGGCCGCGTCGAGGAAGAGACCGAGCCGCACCGCGAGCGCCGCCGCGAGCACCGGCGAGATCGCGAGGCACGAGTTGCCGGTCAGCTCGAGGAATCCGTGGCGCGTCATCGCCCGCGGATCGCGGTGGTGATCGCGGAACGGGAAGATCAGGAGCCGCCCGATGACCGGCGAGTCCTCCTCGAAGAACCGGTCGCAGAACCAGTGGACGAGGCCGGTGGCCACGTCCGCGGCGAAGTATCCGAGGAGGATCCCCGACGGCAGGAGGAGCCACGCCGTGACGTCGCGCGCCCCGGCCCACACGCGGGCCGCGAGCAGCGTGACCAGGGCGAGGAAGACGACGCACGTGACCGCCTCGATCGCGACGACGGCTCGCGGACGGGGCGCGTGACTGGGCACGCCCACGAGGTTATCACGGCCGGCACCGCCGGCCGCGATTGACGCGCGCCACGGCGCGGGCTACCCTCAGCCCGCTGTCCCATTTTCCAGGGAGCGTGCGATGGCCCGACTGACCGGCGGTGAAGCACTCGTCAAACAGCTCCACGGCGAGGGCGTCCGGGTCGTGTTCGGGCTGCCCGGCGTTCAGCTCTACGGCATCGTCGCAGCGCTGCGCGACGAGCCCGACCTGCGCTTCATCACGGTCCGCCACGAGGGCGCGTCGAGCTACATGGCCGACGGCTACGCGCGCGCCGGCGGCGGGATCGGCGTCGCCGTCGTCGTCCCCGGCCCGGGCCTCCTCAATGCCTCGGCGGGCCTCAACACCGCGTACTCCGCGTCGTCCCCGGTGCTCCTGATCGTGGGCCAGATCCCGCGCAACCAGATCGGCAAGAAGATCGGCGTGCTGCACGAGCTCGACAATCAGCTCGATGCGCTCGCCGGGACGACGAAGTGGCGCGCGAGCGTGCTCGAGGTCGCCGACGCTCCGCGAGCCGTCCACGAGGCGCTCGGACAGCTCCGGAGCGGGCGCCCGCGGCCCGTCGCGATCGACATGCCGTGGGACACGATGGAAGAGGAGGTCGAGGTCGAGCTCGTCCCGCCCGGGCATCCGCCCCGCGGCGCGGCGCCGCCTGCCGACCTCGAGCGCGCGGCCGCGCTCCTGCTCGCGGCGAAGCGCCCGCTGATCTACGCGGGCGGCGGCGTCCACCTCGCGGGCGCGCACGAGGCGCTCGCGGCGACGGCCGAATACCTGCAGGCCGGCGTGCTCACCTCGGCCGAGGGCAAGGGCGCGGTGAGCGACGCCAGCGATCTCTCGCTCGGCGCCACGATCTGGTCGCAGTCGGCGGCGAAGAAGTATCTCGAGGCCGCCGACGTGATCCTCGCGGTCGGCTCGCGCCTGGCGCTGGCCGCGCCGAAGCCCGACCAGCAGCTGATCCAGATCGACGTCGATCCCGACGAGATCGGCCGCAATCACGCGAAGACCGTTCCCCTCGTCGGCGACGCGCGCGCGACGCTCGAGGGGCTGCTCGAGGCGCTCCGCGCCAGCGGCGCCGCGCGGCCGTCGCGCGCCGCCGAGCGCGAGGCCCTGCGGCAACAGGTCGCCGCGACCATGACGCAGGAGCCGAACACGTCGATCCTCCGGTCGCTGCGCGCCGGCACCCCCGAGGACGCGATCGTCATCGCCGGCATGACCCAGATCGGCTATTTCTCGCGGCCGTACTGGCCGGTGTACCGCCCGCGGACGTATCTCACCTCGTCGTACTCCGGCAACCTCGGCTTCGAGTACCCCACGGCGCTCGGCGCCAAGGTCGCGTACCCCAACCGCCCTGTGGTCATGATCGCGGGCGACGGCGGCTTCATGTACTACGCACAGGAGATGGCGACCGCGGTGCAGCAGCAGATCAACGTGGTGGCGGTCGTGTTCAACGACAACGCGTTCGGCAACGTCGCGCGCGACCTCGACGAGCACTGGGGCGGCAAGTTCGCCTCGGAGCTGCACAATCCCGACTTCGTCCGGCTCGCCGAGGCCTACGGCATGAAGGGCCTCCGGGCCAAGGAGCCGGCGGAGGTGGGCCGGGTCGTCGCCGACGCGATCCAGCTGGACCGGCCCGTCCTCATCGAGGTGCCGGTAGGACGGATGGCTCGGCCGGTCTTCTTCGGGCCGCTGAAGACGCTGGCGCGCTACCAGCGGTAGTGCGAGCCGCAGCCCCGCGGTAGGAGCCGCAGCCGCAGGCGAGGCGACGCTGTGAAGGACGGGCGAGGCGAGCCTGTGAAGGTCGTGCGAAGCCGCAGGCCGGCTCTGCGGCCGAGGCGAGCCTGTGAAGGAGTAGAGGAGAGGACGATGGACTTCGAATTCTCGAAGAAGACGAAGATGTACCAGGAGCAGCTCACGGAGTTCATGGACAAGCACATCTACTCGAACGAGCAGGTCTTCCGCGACCAGCTCGACTCGCAGCCGGACCGCTGGCAGGTCCCGAAGATCATGGAGGAGCTGAAGGCCCGGGCGCGCGAGCGGGGGCTCTGGAACCTGTTCCTCCCCGAGAGCGAGCGCGGGGCCGGGCTCACCAACCTGGAATACGCGCCGCTCTGCGAGATCATGGGACGCTCGCCGATCGCCCCCGAGGCCTTCAACTGCGCGGCCCCTGACACCGGCAACATGGAGACGATCGAGCGGTACGGGACGCCCGAGCAGAAGAAGCAGTGGCTCGAGCCGCTGCTCGAGGGCAGGATCCGCTCCGCGTTCGCCATGACCGAGCCCAAGGTCGCGTCGTCCGACGCGACCAACATCGAGTCCGAGATCCGCCGGGACGGCGACCACTACGTGATCAACGGCCACAAGTGGTGGACGTCGGGGATCGGCGACCCGCGCTGCAAGATCCTCATCTTCATGGGCAAGACCGACGCGAAGAATCCGGACCGGTACAAGCAGCAGTCCATGATCCTGGTGCCGCGCGACAGCCAGGGGATCAAGGTCCTCCGCATGCTCTCCGTCTTCGGCTACGACGACGCGCCGCACGGCCACGGCGAGGTGCTGTTCGAGAACGTGCGCGTGCCGGCCTCGAACATGCTGCTCGGCGAGGGGCGCGGCTTCGAGATCGCGCAGGGGCGGCTGGGACCCGGACGCATCCATCACTGCATGCGCCAGATCGGCGTCGCGGAGCGTGCGCTCGAGCTCATGTGCAAGCGCTCGCTCAACCGCGTCGCCTTCGGCAAGCGCCTGGCCGAGAACGACATCACCACCGAGCGCATCGCGCAGGCGCGCATCCTGATCGACCAGGCGCGACTGCTCGTGCTCCACGCCGCGTGGATGATGGACACGGTCGGCAACAAGGCCGCCAAGCAGGCGATCGCGTCGATCAAGGTCGCGGTGCCGAACACGACGCTCCAGGTGCTCGACTGGGCGATGCAGGTCCACGGCGGCGGTGGCGTGAGTCAGGAGTTTCCGCTCGCCTTCTGGTGGGCGCACTCGCGGACGCTGCGCTTCGCCGACGGGCCGGACGAGGTGCATCGCCGCCAGATCGGGCGGCTGGAGCTCCGCAAGCACAGCTGAGCCGTCCCGCGCTCCGGCCGGGGTGGGTCCAGGCGCTCGTCGTCGTGGTGACGGCGCTCGTCTTCCTCCCCGGCCTCGGCAACGCCTGGGTGGCCTGGGATGACGGGATCAACTTCCTCGAGAACCCCCATTACCGGGGCCTCGGCAGAGCCCAGCTCCGGTGGATGTTCACCTCGCTCGACGGCCACTGGATCCCGCTCACCTGGCTCACGCTCGGCTTCGACTACGTCGTCTGGGGCATGCGGTCGGGGGGCTATCACCTCACCAGCCTCGCCTTCCACGCGGCCAACGCCGGACTCGCGTTCGCGACGGCCCGGCGGCTCCTGGCGGCGGCCGGACGGCGCGACCCGGACGCGGCGGAGGTCGGCTTCGGCGCCGCCGTCGCCGCGCTCGTCTGGGCGATCCACCCGCTGCGCGCCGAGTCCGTCGCGTGGGTCACCGAGCGCCGCGATGTCGTGAGCGGTTTCTTCACGCTCCTGGCGCTCCTCGCCTGGCTGCGCTTCTGCGCGGACGGCGGGCGGCGCTGGTACCGCTGGTCGCTCGCCGCCTTCGCGGCCGCGCTGATGTCGAAGGCCATCGTCGTCGGCCTGCCGGTCATCCTGCTGCTCCTCGACCGCTACCCGCTACGACGGCTCGACAGGCTCGGGGTGCGCCGCGCCGTCCTCGAGAAGTGGCCGTTCTTCGCCATGAGCGCGGCGGCCGGGCTCGTCGCCGTCGTTGCCCACCGCCACGTCGGCGCCTTCACCCCGGCCACGGCGCTCGACTGGCCCGGCCGCGTCGCGGTGGCGTGCTACGGGATCGTGTTCTATGTCTGGAAGACCCTGGTCCCCGTGAACCTCTCGCCGCTCTACGAGCTGCCGCACCGTGTGGCCCTGCTCGCCTGGCCCTGGGTGGGAGCCGTGACCGCCGTCGCCGTGCTCACGCTCGTCGCCGTCCGGCTGCGCCGGCGCCGGCCCGGGATCGCCATCGGATGGGCGATCTGGCTCGTCGCCCTCCTGCCGGTGCTCGGGCTGCTGCACTACGGGCCGCACCTGGCCGCCGACCGGAACACCTATCTGGCGGGCCTGACGGCGGCGATGCTGATCGGTGGCGCCGCGGCCGCCGGGCTCGCCCGGGCGCGCGCCCGCTACACCGGGACCTCGATCCCCGCGGCCGTCGTCGCGGTGGCCGTATCGGTCTCCCTTGGGCTCGGCGCGCTCACGCTCAAGCAGGTGCTCGTCTGGCGCGACTCGGAGACGCTCTGGCGGCACGCCGTGCGCGTCAGCCCGTCCGCGATCACCCACAGCAAGGTCGGCGCAGTGCTGGACGAGCAGGGCAAGACCGAGGAGGCGATCGTCCATTTCCGAGAATCGCTCCGCCTGCGGCCCGACCACACCGACGCGCGCAACAACTGGGGTATCGCGCTGGCCCGGCGCGGCCGCTGGCGGGAGGCGATCGAGCAGTACCGGGCGGCGGTCGCCCTTGAGCCGAACACGGTCGAGCCGAGACTCAACCTCGCCGACGCGCTCGAGAAGGTCGGACGAACCGCGGAGGCCGCCGAGCAGCGGGGGATCGCCGAGCGGCTGACGCCGCCGCGGCGCTGAGACGTCTTACGCGGGCTGCCTGACGCGCGCGCGCCGCGCCTTGGGCGCAGGCTCGCGGCGCGAGGCGTGGAAGAACTCGCACCACCGACGATTGTCGTCGCCGCCGGCCTCGGCGCTTCCCGAGAGATACGCCTCCGTCGTCACCGCCCCGTCGTCGGAGCCGTTCGACGACGGCGTGTGCGAGGCGCACCAGCGCACGTCGAGGATCTCCAGGCTCGGATCGGCGTCGGGTTCACAATTGGGACAGTAAGGGCGGGCGATCGCGGGGCTATCCGGAAGGAACTCCGTCAAAGCCCCATGGCGAGAAGAAATCCTATCGCCATCTGTCGTCATTCTACATGTGCAACCGCCCCGGCTCCAAACTTGTTCCGTCGGTGAGGGGCCCCGAGGGCCGTCCCCGGGGGGCTGCCTGCGGGGCGGTCAGGGCAGGCGGCGGCTCCGGACCGCTGCCATGGCCCGGCGGTGCTCCTCGGAGAGGAGGCACTCCGCCAGGCGCCCCTGCATCTCGCGCCGGAAGGCGTCGAACCCCATGTCGAAGGCCCGGCCCGTCAGCGCCTTGCTGGCCCTGGCACTCGCCGGCGGCAGCGCCAGCAGCTTCTGCGCCGTCTCGTCGACGGCGCGCGGGAAGTCCGCGGCCGGCACGACGCGGTTCACGAGACCGTAGCGCTCCCCCTCGCGCGCGGAGATCGGCTCGCCCAGGAGGATCAGCTCTTTGGCGCGGGCGAGCCCGATCAGCCTCGGCAGCCGGTAGAGCGCCATCGAGGGGATCAGGCACTCCTTGACCGCGGGGAGGCCGAGCAGCGCGTCCTCGCTCGCGAGACGGTAGTCGCAGACGAGCGCGAGCTGGAGTCCCCCGCCGACACAATGGCCGTTGATCGCCGCCAGGAAGAGCTTGTCCATCCCCTCGATGGCGGTCATCGCGTCCTCCCACGCGACGAAGTCGGCGAGCCCGAACGCGCCGGACGCCAGCGCTGTCAGGTCTACGCCGGTCGAGAAGGCGCGCCCCGCGCCGGTGAGCACGACGACGCGGACATCGTCGAGCGCCGCGATCTCCCGCACCGCGGCGTTGAGGTCGGCGACCCACGCGCGGTCGCCGGCGTTCAGCACCTCCGGGCGCTCGAGCGTGAGACGCGCGACGGGCCCCCCGGTCTCGAGCCGCATCGTCTTCACGGGCGCGCCCGCCCCGGTGTGCCCCCGTCGACGAGAACCATCGCGCGTTTCAGGACGCCGATGGCGGCGCACCCTCTCCCGGGCCCCGCCGGCGGCGGCGGCGTCCGGTCCCCTCGGGCCGCGGCGGGCCGGGCGGCGCCGGCGGCGGCGTGGCAAGCGCGCCACCATGGCGCGGCCGCTCGTGCGGGCGGCGATCGACCCCGCGTCCGCGATCGCCCATCCGGTCGCGCGCCTCGAAGCGGGCACGACGCTCCTGGGCGTAGCGGCGCCGCTCCTCGGCCGTCGGCTTGATCTCCGGCACGAAGAGATCGTCCTCTGCCCACTCGACCGGGATCTTCTGGCTGATGAACTTCTCGATCGCCTCCAGATTCAGCGCACTGGCCTCGTCCACGAGCCCGATCGCCTGCCCGGCGGCGCCGGCGCGCGCCGTGCGCCCGATGCGGTGCACGTAGTCCTCGGCATCTTGAGGCAGGTCCCAGTTGACGACGTGGCTCACGGCCTCGATGTGCAGCCCGCGGGAGGCGACATCCGTCGCGACCAGCACGGGCAGCCGCCCCTCCTTGAAGTCGTTGAGGATCTTCAGGCGGCGCTTCTGGTCCACGTCGCCCGTCAGCGCCCGCGCGTCCCAGCCGTTCCGGATCAGCCGGTCCTCGAGGCGCCGCGCCTCCTCGCGCGTGTTGCTGAAGATCAGGATCCGGTCGCCGCCAGAGCGCTTGAGCAGCCCCAGCAGCAGCGAGAACTTGTCCTCCCGCCCGACGTGGTAGAGCACCTGCTCCACGCGCTCCGCCGTCTTCTGCTGTGGCATGATCGTGATCTGCGACGGGTTGTTCATGTGCTCCCACGTGAGCTCGAGCACGCGGAAGGACAGCGTGGCGGAGAACAGGAACGACTGCCGCTTCTCCGGCGGGGGCAGACGTCGGAGCATGAACCGGAGGTCGGCGATGAACCCCATGTCGAACATCCGGTCCGCCTCGTCCACGACGAGCACCTCGACACGCCGCGTCGACCACACGCGCTGCTTGAGGTAGTCGATGAGGCGGCCGGGCGTTCCGACGAGGATGTCGCAGCCCTGGGCCAGCGCGTCCCGCTGTTTGCCGTAGTCGATGCCTCCGTAGACGGCAAGCGTTCGCAGTCCGGTGTAGCGACCCAAAAGCACGGCGTCGGACTCGATCTGCACGGTGAGCTCGCGCGTCGGCGCGATGATGAGCACGCGCGGCTCGGAGCCCTGGGCGGGGCGCGCCTCGTTCCTGAGCAGCCGCGTGAAGATCGCGATGAGGAACGCCGCGGTCTTGCCCGTGCCCGTCTGCGACTGCCCCGCGACGTCCTTGCCGCGCAGCGCGATCGGCAGCGCCGCCTCCTGGATCGGCATGGTCGTGACGAAGCCCGCCTCGCGGATCCCGCGCATGACGGACTCGGGCAGGTCGAGGGTCGCGAAGTCGAGCGCCATCAGGCCGCCGGCGACGCTTCGGGGGCCGGCGCCGCCTTCCGGCGTCCGAAGATCCGCGCGCAGATGATCCCGACCTCGTAGAGCAGGATCAGCGGGCCCGCCATCAGCGCCTGGTTGAAGGCGTCCGGCGTCGGCGTGAGCACCGCGCCCGCGACGAACGCGCCGAGGATCGCGTACTTGCGGTTCTTCGCCAGCGTCCGCGCCGTGACGACGCCCATACGCGCGAGCAGCGTGATCGCCAGCGGCAGCTCGAAGATGGCGCCGAAGGCCAGCGTGAACTTCAGCAGGAAGTCGATGTAGGTGCCGATCGAGATCATCGCCTGCAGCCCGGGGCGCTCGAAGGAGAGCAGGTACTTGACCGCGAAGGGCGTGACGACGAAGAGCGAGAAGGCGCCGCCGCCGAGGAAGAGCAGCGAGCCGACGAGCACGAAGGGTACCGCGTATCGCTTCTCGTGGCCGTGGAGCCCCGGCGCGATGAACTGCCACACCTGCCACAGAATCGCCGGCGCCGCGATGAAGACGCCGACGATCAGCCCGACCTTCATCTGCACCCAGAACGCCTCGGTCAGCGCGAGGAAGACGAGGCTGCGGCCGGTTTCGCGCGCGGGCCTGGCGAGCCAGTCGAGGATCCGGTCGCTGAACGGCAGCCCGACGCCCAGGCCGATGAGCACCGCGACGAGGCTCCGCATAATGCGCACGCGGAGCTCGCCGAGATGGTCCATGAAGGACATCTTGTCGTCGACGGCCGCCATCCCTACCCGTCCACGACGACGAAGTGCCGGAGCACGCCGACACCGTGGCCGGGACGGAAGCCCTCCCGGATCGCCTCGGTCACGTACGCCTTCGCGCGGGCGATGGCGTCCGGCAGCGGCCGGCCCAGGGCCAGTCCCGCGGCGATCGCCGACGCGTACGTGCAACCGGTGCCGTGCGTGTTCGTCGAATCGAGCCGCGGCGCCGGGAAGCGCGTGAACGCGCGCCCGTCCCACAGAATGTCGGTCGCCTGATCTTTGAGGTGCCCGCCCTTGACGAGCACGGCGTGCGGCCCGAGGGCCAGGATCCGCCGCGCCGCCTCCTCCATGTCCGCCGGCGTCTCGACGGGAATGCCGGCGAGCGCACCGGCCTCGTGGAGGTTCGGCGTCACGACGAGCGACCGCGGCAGCATGAGGGACACGAGCGCGTCGCGCGCGTCGGGCCGCAGCAGCGCGTCGCCCGATTTCGCGAGCATGACCGGATCGAGCACGATCCGCTCCTGGCCGTGAGCGCGCAGTCGGTCGGCGACGGTCCGCACGATCGCCGCCGTCGAGAGCATTCCGACCTTCACGGCGTCGGCGCCGAAATCACTCAGCACCGCGTCGATCTGGCGCGCGACCGTCTCCGGAGGCAGATCGAAGACCTCGGTCACGCCGAGCGAGTTCTGGGCCGTGACGGCGGTGAGGGCCGACATCCCGAACACCCGGAAGGCCGAAAAGGTCTTCAGATCCGCCTGGATGCCCGCGCCGCCGCCGGAATCCGACCCGGCGATGGTCAGGACTTTCCGAACTCTCATAGACTTGGCGAGTATACCGTCGAATAGCCGCCCGACGTGGGCCGTCGAACGGGCAGATT
>JBOHQB010000429.1:0-6707 GCA_050731995.1 Candidatus Rokuibacteriota bacterium | reverse complement strand
GCGGCGGCGCGCGCCGCCACCCACGCCACCGCCCGCGCGGCGTTGACGGCGACGACGAGGTCGCCGGGGGCGGCGCCCTCACCGTCCGCGGCGAGCAGCCCCGCGTCGCCCAGCAGAGCCAAATTCGGCGCCGTGCCCATCATCGCCGCGGCGCGGCTCACGCCGGGCACGGCCTCCATCTCGCGCGACAGCGTCATGAGCGTGACGGAGTCCTGGTAGAACGATCGCCGGACGAAGTTGAAGACGGGCACGGACTACTTCGGCGGGGTGATGGAGTACGCCTTGAGCTTGCGGTAGAGGTGGCTGCGCTCGATGCCCAGCCGCTCGGCGGTCCGGGTGATGTTCCAGTCGCTGGCGCGCAGCTCGGCCAGGATGTACGCGCGCTCGAACCCGTCGCGCGCCTCCTTGAGCGGCTTGCCGTCGGCGGGCGCCGCCGGGGCGGCCTCGGTCTTCGGCCGGAGCGGCGCCGGCAGGTCCTCGGGGAGGATCGTCTCGCTCTGGACCATGATGACCAGGCGCTCGACCATGTTGCGCAGCTCGCGCACGTTGCCGGGCCAGTCGTAGGTCATGAAGTAAGTGAGGGCGGCCGGCGCCACCACCTTGAGGCGCTTGCCGTTCTCCGCGCAGAAGACGCGGATGAAGTGCTCGACGAGCGCCGGGACATCCTCCTTTCGGGCGCGCACCGGCGGCACCTCGATCGGGATGACGTTGAGGCGGTAATAGAGGTCCTCGCGGAACGCACCCTGCGCGATGAGCGCCTGGAGGTCGCGGTTGGACGCCGCGATCACGCGCACGTCCACCTTCACGGTCTCCCGACCGCCGACGCGCTCGAACGCCTGCTCCTCGAGCGCGCGCAGCACCTTGGCCTGCGTCTTGAGGCTCATGTCGCCGATCTCGTCGAGGAAGAGCGTGCCACCGTGGCCCGCCTCGAACTTCCCGCGGCGTCGCGCGAGCGCGCCCGTGAAGGCGCCCTTCTCGTGGCCGAAGAGCTCCGACTCGATCAGCTCTTCCGGGATCGCGGCGCAGTTGACCTCGACGAAGGGGCCCTCGTGGCGCGCCGACAGCGCGTGGATGGCCCGCGCGACCAGCTCCTTGCCGCTGCCGTTCTCGCCGTGGATCAGCACGCGCCCGCTCGTCGGCGCGGCGGTCGCGATCTGGGTGCAGAGCGCGCGGATCGGCTCGCTCTCGCCGATGATCTCGGCGCGCTCGCCGAGGCGGACGCGGAGGCTCGCGTTCTCGCGCTCGAGCCGCCCGTGCTCGAGCGCGCGCGTCGCGACGACGAGCGTCTTTTCGAGCGAGAGCGGCTTCTCGATGAAGTCGTAGGCGCCCAGCCGCGTGGCCTTCACCGCGGTCTCGATCGTGCCGTGGCCGGAGATCATCACCACGGTGGCGTCGGGGCGCACCCGCTTGATCTCCGCCAGCGTGTCGAGCCCGTCCATGCCGGGCAGCCAGATGTCGAGGAACACGAGGTCGGGCATCTCGTCGCCGAAGAGCCGGAGCGCGTCGGCGCCGCTGCCGACGGCGCTGACACGGTAGCCCTCGTCCTCGAGCACGCCCCGCAGCGAGGTCTGGATCGCGGGCTCGTCGTCGACGATCAGGATGTGCTCGCCCGACACGGCTATGCCTCGACGGGCGCCGGCGCGCGCGCGACCGGCACCTCGATGACGAACCGGCTGCCGCGCGGCTCGTTGTCCTCGATCCGCAGGGCGCCGCCGTGCTCGGCGACGATCTCCGCGACGATCGGCAGGCCGAGTCCCATCCCGGCGGTCTTCGTCGAGAAGTAGGGCACGAAGATCTTCTCCCGCACCTCGGCGCTGATGCCGGGGCCGCTGTCGGCGACGACGATCCGCGCGCGGCCGGCCTCGGGCAGCCACCCGGTCTCGATCGTCACCTCGCCGCTGGTGCCGGCAGCCTCGACGGCGTTGTCGACGAGGTTCAGGACGGCGCGCTTGATATGGTCGGGGTCCACCTCGAGCGGCGGCAGGTCGGCGGCGTGGCGGGTCGAGATCGAGAGCGCCGGGTGCGATTCCCGGTAGAGGATCGCCACGCCGTCGATGAGGGGCCGGACGTCGGTCGACCGCGGAACGAAGGCGGGCATGCGCGCGAAGCGCGAGAACTCGTCGACGAGACGCCGCAGCCCGTCCACCTCGTGGATGATCGTCTCCGTGCACTCTTCGACGAGGCGCTGCTCGTCGCCCGGCGCGCGCCCGAAGCGCCGGCGCAGCCGCTGGGCCGAGAGCTGGATCGGCGTCAGGGGATTCTTGATCTCGTGCGCGATCCGCTGGGCGACCTCGCGCCAGGCCGCGAGGCGCTGGGCCTTGAGCAGCTCGGTCAGGTCGTCGAACACGACGACCGCGCCGGCGTACTCGCCCTCCGGCCCGCGCAGCGCGGTGGCCGAGGCGAGGAGCGAGAGCGCGGCTCCGCCGCGGCGCAGGTGCAGCTCGGCCGTCGTGGATCCCGGCCTGGCCCGGCGGGTGCGGTGCACGAGCGCGACGACCTCGCGGAGATCCGGCCCCGCGAAGACCTCCTCGAGCAGCCGCCCCACGGCGGTCGACTCGCTCAGGCCGAACATGCGCGCGGCCGCGCGGTTGATCGTCGTGAGCCGGGCGATCGGGTCGAAGGACACGACACCCGTGGTGATCGCCTCCAGCACCGTTTCGATGTACCGGCGCCGGTCCTCGACCTCGGTCTGCTTGTCCTGGAGGTCGATGTACGCCTCCTCGAGTTGCCGCTTGGACTGCCCGAGATCCTCGGTCATCCGGTTGAAGGATTCGACGAGCATGCCGATCTCGTCGTCTCCGCGCACCTGCACCTTGTAGGCGAGGTTGCCGGCGGCGACCTCGCGCGTGCCCTCGGCGAGCTGCTGGATCGGCCCGGTGATGCCCTGCGCCAGGTGGAGCCCGAACCACGTGAAGCCGAAGACGACGATGAGCGTCATCAGGAGGAAGAGGAGGATGTAGATGCCCTTGATCGGCGTCTTGAGCAGGCGGAGCTGCTTGTAGTCGCGGAACGCCTGCGAGATGCCACGCACCTTGGCTTCGAGCCGCTCGCTGACGTGCGTGCCCACCACGACGACGCCGACGATGTGCCGGTCGCCCGTGCGCGCCGCCCAGATCGGGACGATCGCCTCGATCAGGTCGCCCGAGGCGAGCTCGCGGACCGTCGTGACCTCCTGCCCGGTGAGACCGCGGCGCAGCTGCCCCTCGTTCATCTCGCGCGTCGTCAGGTCGCCGAGGATCGGGTCCTTGACGTGCACGAGCTCGTGCCCCTGGGTATTGAAAATCGTGAGCGTGCTGATGCCCAGCAGATCCTGCTGCTCAGCGAGGAGGGCGACGAGCGCCTCGCGCCGGTCCGCCTCGAGCAGGCCCTCGCGGTCGATCATGCGCGCGAAGTGCTGGCCGTGGCGGAGCGCCGTCCGCTCGAGATTGTTGTAGTAGGTCTGGGCCACGGCGAGCGCCTGGTCGAGGGGGCGCTCGACCTGGGGCTTGAACCAGCCCTCGATCGAACGGTTGATGAAGTTGGACGCGATGATGAAGATGAGGATCGCCGGCGCCACGGCCAGGGACAGGAACGCGAGCACCAGCTTCGCCTTGAACTTCGCACCGATCACCTTCTGCCGCCAGTCGAGCCAGAGCTTGATGAGGTTGCGGAAGAGCAGCAGAACGATGAGCAGGAGAACGATCAGGTTCAGGTTGAAGAGGGCGAAGACGACGAGGTTCGAAGCGACCGGGACCTCGGACGTGATGCCGCCGAGGTCGAGCATGAAGATCGCGCCCGCGAGGAGCAGGAACCCGCCGAGCACGACGAGATTCCTGAGGCGCCGGGCCTGCTCGCTCATCAGCGGCATCTACTGCCGCCGGAAGATCGTGCGGTATTCCGACTGCCGGGACGCCTGCTCGGCGGTCCCCGACATTCGGCCGACCCACGTGTGCTCGCCGTTCAGCGCGGCCTCCGCCTGCACGCGCACGTACAGGATCTCGTTCGGGTCCACGGCCGTGGCGGGCGTCAGCTTCACGCCGCGCACCTCGGAGATCACCCGCTGCGCGTCGTGCAGCTCGCGCGTGAGGTGCGGCGGGCGCGTCTCGCCGCGGAGCGTCGTCACCTTGAACTCCTTGGCGACGACGTTGTAGTCGAGCTGGCGCACGATGACCTTGCGGATGAGCAGCGAGTCACGCCAGAGGCGGTTGTACTGCCAGAGCTCGACCGTGTAGCGGTATTGCGTCGGGATGCCGCTCTGGATACCCTCGGCGAACGACGGGGGCACCGCGCCGAGCAGGACGAAGTGAATGGTGACCTCGTTGTCGTTGAGGAACACGTCGAAGTCGCTGATACGGAGGTCGGCGGAGGCCGCGGGCGGCCCCGCGAGAAGGGCCAGGACCAGCGCCGCCGTGACGGGGCCGCGTGCCGGACTCAGCAGACGCATACGACAGACAGGACATTATAAGCCCCCGGACCTCGCCGGGGCCGGCGGGCGCGACGGATCTACAGGGCGGGCGCCGGGGCCAGATCGTCGGCGCGTTCGGGGGCGTCGAGGGGCTCGACGGAGTGCGCGGCCGCCGCGGTGCGCCGCTCGAGGCCCAGCGCGCGCTGGATCGCCACGACCAGCTCGAAGTTGAGCGCGTGGCCGCCGTTGCGGGCGATGACGTGCGCGCGGAGCGGCCGGCCGAGCAGGGCGAGGTCGCCGATCAGGTCCAGCACCTTGTGGCGGACGAACTCGTCGCGGAAGCGCAGGCCGTTCAGCGTCGCGCGCTTGCCGAGGACGATCGTGTTGTCGAGCGAGCCGCCGAGGGCGCGTCCCGCCTTGCGCAGCACGCCGAGGTCCTTCAGGAAGCCGTAGGTGCGCGCCGGCGCGTACTCGTTGACGAACGATTCCTCCGTCGGCGTGACCGACAGCACCTGTGTGCCGATCGCCGGGTGGTCGTTGTCGAGCGTGTAGCTGATGCGGAACGTGTCGCTCGGTACCACGCGCATCCACCGCCCGCCGCCGCCGACGTGGACCGTGTGCGGCAACTCGATCGGGCGCCGGCGCGCCGACTGTGGCTGGCGTCCCGCGTGCCCCAACAGCACCACGAAGGGCTTGGCGCTGCCATCGGCCGCGGGCACCTCGGGGCCGTCCACCTCGACGCGGAGGTTGTCGATGCCGAGGCCGGCCGCCGCCGCCATGAGGTGCTCGACCGTCTGGATCCGCGTGCCGTTCCTTCCGATGGTCGTGGCGTAATGCGAGTCGACGACGCTCTCGGGCGCGGCCGAGATGGCATCGCCGTGCGGACCGACGCAGAAGATGATGCCCGAGTCGGGGGGCGCGGGTGACAACGTGAGGCGGGCCGGTTTGCCCGAATGAAGCCCAATTCCCTCAAGCGTCACAGACTTCCTGATAGTCTGCTGCCGCATTGCCGTGGTCTGAGGGAGCAATCACGAGGCCAGTGTCCGGAAATTCTCGTAACTCATTGATATCTCTGGCATGAGACCCCCGGGGACAGACTCGGTGCCCGCCCCCTTCGTGGCCCTCAGGACACGCGCACGGGAGCCTCTCGTCTCGTTTTGGAGACGCTAGACGTCCACGATCAACCGGGCTTCGTGGCGCTCCGTCGTCTCGGTCACCGAAGTCCGGTGACGCGTGGCGGCCTTCACGACAGTCCCGAGCCGGTGTCGCGCGGGATCGATCGGCTCGCCGTGCAGGCGCGCGTGCGCCACGCCCTCCCCGTCGAACTGGACCTCCACGCGCGCGACCGCGAAGCCCTCGATCTCGTGCACGTAGAGGCACTCGTTGACGAGGTTGACGAGGAGCGTCTCCAGCGCATCGCCCTGCGCGCGCACCTCGCGCGTCTCGCGGGCGGCGACGCCTTCCGGCGCGACGGCCAGCGCCAGCACGCCCAGCGCGACCTGCGCGAACGCGTCGGCGCGCGTCGGGCCCCAGCCGTGGACGCCGACGTCGGCTTCGACGTCGAACTGGTCGTAACCGGCGTCAGCGCTGCTCATGCTCTCGGCGCCGTCCGCTGTTGCAAGCTCTCAAGAGACATGGGGGGCCCCGACATGGCCCCGTCTCACGCAGGCTCGCCTCGGCCGTCGAACGGCCTGCGGCTTCGCACTTCCATCACAGGCTCGCCTCGGCCGTCCTTCACAGCGTCGCCTCGCCTCTCGCAGCGTCGCCTCGCCTTCGGCTGCGGCTCCCCATACGGGCTGCGCCTCATACGGCCGGCCTGCGGCTTCGCACTCCTATCGCAGGCTCGCCTCGGCCGTCGAACGGCCTGCGGCTTCGCACTTCCATACCCCCCAGGTCACCGTACTTCGCTTGGAGGATGGCGATGACGGCGGGGCCGGCGGTCTCGGTCCGCAAGATGCGCGGACCGAGGTGCGCGATCGTCCAGCCGTTTTCGCGCGCCGCCTCGACTTCGCTCCGCGCGAGGCCTCCCTCCGGCCCGACGAGCAGCGCGGCGGTGCGCGGTGGCTCCCCCACGCGCGCGAGCGCCTCGGCGAGCGTCGGCGCCTGGCCCTCCCAGACGCAGAGCGCCAGGTCCGCGCGCGCCGTCGCCAGGCAGTGGGCGAGCGGCTGCGGATGGTTCGAAGAGACGTAGAGCGCGAAGGCGATCGCGCCTGCGAGGAGCCCTGCGTCCCGTGGCGACGGGCCTGCGATCCGGTCCATGCGCGTATTCTAGAGGACGCCATGAGAAACCTCTCAACCCACACGAAGCGGACCGTCGTTCGAC
>JBOHQB010000428.1:0-4867 GCA_050731995.1 Candidatus Rokuibacteriota bacterium | reverse complement strand
ATCGCGCGGGCCCTCGAGCGCCGCTCGGATCTGCGCGTGGCGCAGGCGGACGCGGCCATGGCGCGGGCGAAGATCCTGAAGGAGCAGGCCGAGGGCCGTTGGGACGCGAGCATCTCTGTTAACTACCAGCGCCAGGACTTCGGCTTTGGCGGCCTGAGCGGAATCACGGAACGGGGAGGCACCCGTTCCATCCAGGACGTCTTCCACTACTTCGGTGGGGCCGTGAATATCACGCTGCCTGTCAGGAACCAGAATCAGGGCAATGTGGCGGCGGCTCGGGCGGAGGCCGCCGCGGCAGACCGCCGCGTCGAGCTGGCCGTGCTGACCATCCGCCAGGAGGTGGGCGCGGCGTTCTCCCAGTACGAGGCGGCGCGGCGGTCACTCGAGATATATGCCCGCGGCGTGCGCGAGGTCGCGCGCCAGAACCTCGGCGTCGTGCGCCAGAGCTATGACCTCGGGCGCGGGTCCTTGCTCGACGTGATCGCCGAGCAGCGGCGGTACATCGACATCGAGATGGGCTACACGGACGCGCTGAAGCAAGTCTACAACGCGGCGGTCGACATCGAGCGGGCCGTCGGAACCGCTAACCACTGAGCGAGGGACAGGCGATGGAGCGAGATGACGAGGAGGCGATCGAGCGCCCTCTGAGGCGCCAGAGGCGGAGTCGGTTCGCACGCGGCGCCGGAGGAGTGCTCCTCGCGGTTGGTCTCGTCGCGCTGGGGGTGGCCGCGGGAGTCTGGGGAGAGCGGCGCGCTTCCACCGGTGGCTCTCCGAATCCCGGGAGCGCGTCGAGTCAGGGCGGAGCGGCGTCGCGCGACAGCATGGGGATGCCCGCCCCGTCGGCGCCGACGTCAACGCCCGCCGCGGATCCGCCCGCGGAGGTCGAGGTCGTGTTGACCCCTGATGCGGTAGCTCGGGCCGGGATCAAGACCGCGACGGTCAGCGCCGCCGAATCCACCGCGTCGGTGCGAGTGCCGGGCAGCGTGATGCCGAACGCTTACCGGGAGGTCAAGGTCACGCCGATCGTCGGCGGAATCGTGACCAAGGTTCACGTCGCGCTCGGGGACACGGTTCGTCGGGGCGCGCCCATCGTCACGCTGTTCAGCGCGGAGCTGGCCGATGCGCAGACGAAGTACCTGTCCATGGCGGCCATGCTGGCGGCGGATCGCCGGAAGCTCGAGCGCACTCAGCAGCTCGTCGAGATCGGCGCCGCCAGTCGCCAGGAGCTCGAGGAGATTACCGCCGTGGACGCCGGTCACGCCACAGAGGTGGAGTCAGCGCGCCAGCGGCTGCTCCTGTTCGGGCTCACGCCCGAGCAAGTGCAGGCGCTCACGAGGCCGAGCCAGGTGCTCTCGACCGTAGTGGTGCCGGCCCCCATCGACGGCGTGATCACCGTCCGGACGGTCAACTTGGGTCAAGTGGTCGCCATGGGACAGGAGTTGCTGGTCGTCACCGATCTCTCGAACGTCTGGGTCGTCGGGGACCTCTATGAGCAGGACTTCCAGACGGTGCGCGTCGGATCCGAGGCGGCGATTACAGCTCCTGCCTACCCGGGGCTCACGCTCCGCGGACAGGTGGCCTACATCGACCCGCGGGTCGATCCCCAGGCGCGGACGACCAAGGTCCGCGTGGAGGTTCCAAACCCCGACGGACGGCTGAGGCTTGGGATGTACGTGTCGATGGTGTTCACCACTCGTCGAGGCGACGGCGCCGTCGTCGTGCCCCGCACTGCCGTCCAGGCGCTCGGGGAGCGCTTCGTTGTCTACCTGCCGGTCAAGGACGAGGAGGGGAAGTTCATCCAGCGCCAGGTCCGCGTGGGGGAACCCGTCGGCGACGGCTACACGGTCCTCGCCGGTCTCCGGCCAGGAGAGGTTGTGGTCACCGAAGGTAGCTTCTTTCTCCGTGCTGAGAGCCTCCGGAACTCGCCGTCGGGATAGCGTGGACGGTACTGCAAGACAAGATGAGGCAATGAGCAGCTAGGCCAAGTGGGCTCGCCACGACCGAGGTTCGTCGGCGTTCTCCGGCCCGCCGACGCGCCTTCGTGACTCCCGCCATCACCCGCTCCCGACCGCGCGACCGCTGGTTGTCATCGCAATAGCGCCTCGACGACCGCATGGGCGGCGGCGCCGCCCCAGTCGCGCGGCCCCAACGCCACGGCCACGGTGTTGCCGGCGCGGTCAATCAGAAAGCTCGATGGCAGCGCCCGGACCATATAGCGGTTGGCCACATCGAGCTTCGGATCGAGGCCGATTGGAAAGGTCAGCCTCAGCGTCTTCACGAACGCCGCCACACGGTCCGCGCCATCGCTATCGACGGAGATCGCCACGACGGTGAAGCCGTGTTCCCTGTGCCGTCGATAGAGGCGCTCCATTGACGGCATCTCTTCCTTGCAGGGCAGACACCACGTCGCCCAGAAATTCAGGAGGACGGCGCGGCCGCGAAGCTCCTTCAGCTTCAACGAGCCCGAGCCCAACCGCGGGACCGTGAACTCCGGCGCTGGCGCTGCCTGACGCGGCCGGATGAGATCGAGATCCGCAAACGGATCGGCGGCCAGAGCCGAGGATACGCGATCCGCGCCCAGCGGCAGAGCGATCGCGACCAGGACCGGCAGCGCAATGCGGGCCGCAAAGCGGCGATTGGCGCCCTTCGCTCGCCGTCCCTCGGATTCGATGCGGAACCCCGCCTGCTCAACTGCGGCTTCCGTGTCGCGGTTGGGATGGCATCCCCCGGCTGCCCATGTCCAGAGCGGTTGGATGAAGTCCTGCAATCGCGCGCTCCACGGCACCCGCGAACGGACGTGCTCGAGCATGCGCAGCCGCCCGCCCTCACGCAGCACTCGCTTCACCTCCGCGAGCCCGCGAGCCGGTTCACCGACGCTGCAGAACACAAGACCGCTCAGCACGGTGTCGAAGCTGGCGTCTCGGAACGGCAGCGCTTCCGCGAGCCCAGCGACGACAGGAACGGCCGGCGCGCGATGTCGCGCGCGATTCAGGGCCTCCAGCGACGGGTCGAGGGCGACGGCCTTGGTGCCGAGGGGCAGCAGCGGCAGGTTCCGTCCCGTCCCGGAGCCGAGGTCAAGCACCCGGCCGCGTGCCCCTGCCACCAGCCAGCGTCGCCATTCCGCGAGCCCGCTCCACTCGTACAGAGAGCAGATGATCTCGTAGAGCCACGGGATCTGCTCCACGCCGCGCATCAGCCGACCTTCACGAGCGAGACCATGCCGCCCATCATGTGCATGGGCTTGTGGCAGTGGAAGAGCCAGTCGCCGGGGTTGTGGGCAACGAGCTCGACGTCGGCCGAGCCCATGTGCGCGTCGACGTCGACGACGTCCTTGACGATCGGGTACTCGTAGCGCGCGCCGTTCGCCGACAACACTCGGAACGACTGCCCGTGCAGATGCATGGGGTGCGCCTCCATGCTGTTGTTGCGCAGGTTGATCTGGAGGCGATCGCCCTGCCGGCATCGGATCGGGTCGGTGTCGGGGTACCGCTTGCCGTTGATCGTCCAGACGTCGCTGCCCATCATGCCGCCGCTGAGGGTGAGCACGACGCTCCGTGCGCCCCCGGTCGCGACGGGAAGGACGGCGCGGCCGCGTCCCATGCCGTACTCCCACAGCGTCAGACCGGCAATACCGCGGCCCGGCTCGGGCGGGGCTGCGCGCGCGTGGTCTTCATAGATCATGAGCATCCGCTCACCGGCCTCGACGTGTCCGGGTTGCGTGCAGTGAAGGAACCAGGCGCCGGGATGGTTCGCGGTCACCACGACGTCGTAGCGCTCGGCGGGCGCGATCGGCACCGCGTCGACTTCGACGGCCGCTTCGAGCGGGTTCCCGTCGGTGTGAGTTACGGCCAGCCGGTGACCTGCGAGGCGGAGGACGTGGGTATGCTCGGCGCTGGCATTGAGGAATCGTAGGCGGACCCGCTCGCCTTTCTTCACGCGGAGCGGTTCGGTGGCGGGATACGCCTTGCCGTTGATCGTCATGACGTCGTACGCGTGTTCCTCAGCGTTGCGCATCATGCCGCTCATCCCGCGACCACCCATCATTCCTCCGCCCATCATGCCGCTCATCCCGCGACCGCCCATCATGCCGCTCATCATCCCGCCCGGTCGGCCTCGGCCCCCGGCCGTGCCCGCGTCGGTGTCCGGAATCGTCCGGCCCGTGCCCGTCGCCCAGTCATCGAGTACCAGCGTCATCTCGCGGTCGTAGGAAAGCGGCTCCGGCGCATTCGGCTCGATGATGAGCGGCGCCGCGAGGCCAAGGTCCATCTGACGGCGCTCGTCGAAGTGCGTGTGATACCACCGCGTGCCCGCGGGCCGCGCCTCGAACTCGTACGTAAACGTCTCGCCCGGCTGCACCGGCTTTTGCGTCACACCGGGGACCCCGTCCATCGCGTTCGGCACGTCCACGCCGTGCCAGTGGATCGTCGTCGGCTCGGAGAGGGAGTTCTTTAGAGCGATGCGCAGCCGCTCGCCCTCGCGGGCGCGGATCGTGGGGCCGGGAACCTGGCCGTTGTACGCCATCGCCTTGATCGTCTTGCCGGGGCCGAGCTCCCACTTCACCTCGCGCGCTTCGAGATGGACCGTGCGGGGCGTGCCGGCGGCGACGGAAGCGCGGGACTGCAAAACACCCGCGCCAACGCCAGCCGCGCCAAGGCCGAGTCGCCCCGCCGTGATGAGAAACTCTCGCCGGGTCCTCATCGTGCTGCCTCGTCGCAGCGCTCGACGAGGAAACGCTTGAGATCGTCGAGCCCGCTGAACACGACCTGGGCCCGATCATTCTGCATGCCCGCGGGTGCGAGAACCGGCTTGCCGTGCTCCGGGCCGTTCGGGCTCGAGTCGGTCTTGAACCGGAGGTTGAACTCCCAGT